>DASUMM010000240.1:0-3649 GCA_036277655.1 Burkholderiales bacterium
TCCGCCAGCTCGTCCGATCCGGGGCGCACGACCGCCACGACGCTCGCCAGCTCCTTGCGCAAATGACGCGCCGCCTGCACGGCGATCGGCACGCCGTGCGGCAATCGATGCAGGAGCTTGTCCGAGCCGAACCGGCTCGCCGAACCGGCAGCGAGCAGCAGCCCGACGATCTTCACGCCTTTTGCGGAGTGGTCTCGCAGGCCGAAGGGTCGAAGCGGCTTTCCTTCTTCGCCGCCCAGCTCGGCTCGACCACGCCGTGGCGCACCGCGGTCATCTCGGCGAGGATCGCGATGGCGATTTCCGGCGGCGTCTTGGAGCCGATATAGAGGCCGACCGGGCCGCGCAGGCGCGCGATTTCGGCTTCCGACAGGTCGAACTCCTTCAGCCGCTCGCGCCGCGCATCGTTGTTCTTCTTCGAGCCGATCGCGCCGACGTAGAACGCGGGGGACTTGAGCGCTTCCAGGAGCGCCATGTCGTCGAGCTTCGGATCGTGCGTGAGCGCCACCACTGCGCTGTGGCCATCGAGGTTCATCTGCGCGATCACGTCATCCGGCATCCCGCGGTCGAGCGCAACGCCTGCGACGTCCCAGCCGTCGGCATACTCGGCGCGCGGATCGATGACCGTCACCTGGTAGTCGAGCATCTTCGCCATCTCGGCGAGATAGCGCGTGAGCTGCCCGCCGCCGATCAGCACCAGCCGCCAGCGCGGGCCATAGACCGCCGCCAGCGTACGGCCGTCGAATTCGAGCGCGTCCTGGCCGTGACCCGGCTCCTGCGTGGAGCGGCCGCTCTCCATGTCGAGCCGCCGCAGCACCAGCCGCTGCTTGCCGATCGCATCGAGCAGCGATTGGATCGCGCTTGCCTCGGTGACGGGCTCCAGGACCACCTGCAGCGTGCCGCCGCACGGCAGGCCCCAGCGCGTTGCCTCTTCGTTGGTCACGCCGTAGGTGAGGAGCTGCGGCTTGTCCGTTGCGACCGATCCGGCCTTCACTTTCTCGATCAGGTCGTCTTCCACGCAGCCGCCCGACACCGAGCCGGAGACGAGACCGTCGCCGCGAATCGCCACCATGGCGCCGACCGGACGCGGCGCCGAGCCCCATGTCTTGACGATGGTGCCCAGCTTGACCTGGTGACCTGCGCGCCGCCACGCCTCCGCGCTGCGGAGGACTTCGATGTCTACGCTATCCATGGGGATTTCTTTCCTGCTCTGGCTTTCGCCAATTATACGGCGCGCCCCTCTAGCGGCACCACGCGGAGCGCTGGATGAGCGTCTGGCATTCGGCGCCCTTGCGCTGCTCGGGCGAGACCGAGCGCGTGGCACCTTCGTTTTGCACCTGCTTCCAATGGTCGGTCCACGAGCGGTACGGCGCATCGACCGGCTGGCCCCGGCCCTTGTTTTCCTTCGCGCCCCACAGGCCCTGGGTGTTGAAGCTGAACACCGGAACGAGGTCGGGCCGCGCAGACGCCGGCAGCACCGCCGGATTGAGGTTGTCGAGGATCAGCGGCTCGGCATCCGGCGCGGCGTAGTACGCGAGCACCATGTGCGCGCCGGTGAAGCCCTGCCGCTGGTACACCGCATAGACGATGCGCAGGCGGTCCTCGGCCACGCCCAGCGCACGCAGCGTGAAGTACTTGGCGATCGAGAAATCCTCGCAATCGCCGCCGTCATTGGAAAGAAATTCGAGCGGCTTCGCCCAGTAGTCCTCTTTGCACCAGAGCACCGGGTCGCAGTAGAACGGCGTCTCGTGCATGAAGTCGTTCACCACCTTGAGCTTGTCGGGGTCTCCGAGGCCCTTGTGCTTTGGCGAAGTGGAAAGCTCCTTCCATCCGCTGAGGCGGCGCTTGATCACCCGCCGCTCGGTGTCGTTCGTGCCGACGGTTTCGACCACCTTGTCGATCTCGCCGTCGCTCACCGTGCCGAGATCCGCCGCGTACGAGCCGGCAAGCGTGCCGGCGCAAAGCACCGCAAAGGCGAGCGAGCGCATCGCTTTCAGTCGCAGAAATATTCGATCAGGTCGCTCGTCGCAGCGCGGGCCTGGCCACAGGCCACCCAGCCGTGCTTGCCGAGCGTGAACTCTTCGCGCTGCAGCAGCATCTCCGCCTCGCCTTCCGGCGTGACGTACGTGCCGTTGGTGCTATGGTCGGCGAGCACGAACTTGCCCTGCCGCCGCTCGATCGTGCAATGCAGGCGCGAGGCCATCTGCTCGTTCACCACCAGCCCGGCATTCTGGTCGCGGCCGATGGTGATGGAGTCCTGCTCGCGGCGACGAATCACCTCTCTGTCGCGATACTTCAGCCGCAGGACGATCAGCCGCGGCTTGGCCGACGTGCGGTTCGAAACCAGTGCGGTGGTGTCGGCGCCCTGCCGCCAAAGCACTTCGCACAGCTCCACCTCGGTGGTCTTTCCCTTCACCTGGATCGAATAGAGCCGCCGCGTCCAGGCGCGGTAGACCGGCCCGAGCATTTCCATCGTCTCGTGCGACGTGATGATCTGGCCCTTGCCTGCCTGGCCGACCAGCCGCGCGGCGAGATTCACCGTGTCGCCGAACACGTCGTCGTCTCGCTGCATGACCGGCCCGTACTGGAAGCCGACCCGCACGCCGAGCTTGGTGCCGTCGACGTGCGGCAGCGCATCGATCGCGTGCTGCATGTCGGCCGAAGCGCCGGCCGCAGCGTCCGGCGACGGAAAGAGCACCATCAGCTCGTCGCCGATCGTCTTCACCACGCGACCGCCGAACGATTCCGCGGACTTGCGCAGGCGCTCCAGGCAATGCTGGATCGCCTCCATCGCCCGCGCATCGCCCGCCGCTTCGTACAGGCGGGTGCTACCGCTTACGTCGGCGAACAGCACGGTGGTTTGCCTTGTGGTGTCCATCACTCCGCTCGGATGCGAGCGAAAGTATGACAGAGCACGCTGTTCGGCGCTGGACGCGCGCGCGTGCGCGCAGCCGGCGTGCGCCGCTCAGAAGGACAGCGAGCCGCTGAAGCCGACGACCGCATGGCGGCGCGGCGAAGGCTCGAAGAAGCGCTGGTTGCCATCCGCCACGATCACCGAGCCGATGTACCTGCGATCGAAGAGATTTTCGATGCGCACGAACTGGGCGAGCTTCCACCCCTTGCCGGACTGCTCGAAGCCCGCGCGCAGGTTGGCGAGCGTGTAGCCTTCGGCGGCGTCGGAGTTCGCGTCATCCACATACAGGCGGCTCGAGCGGCGGATGTCGAACGCAGCCGCAAACCCGCTTGATGAGTGCCGCCAGGTGGCTTCGGCGTACAGCACGTCGCGCGGAACCGCCGGCAGGAACTTGCCGTCGTTCGCCGAGCCGGCGAACTTTGCGTCGACCCGGGTGGCGGAGAGATAGAGCGCCAGGTCCGGCCGCAGCGGCAGATCCCACGAAACTTCGAAGCCGTTGCGCTTGGTGTCGGAAGCGTTGCGGAACGTGGTACGTCCGCCGACGGCGCTCGCGACGACGATCTCGTCGCGCGTCTGGATGCGAAACAGGGCGAAGTTGAGCCGGCTCCATCCGAAGGGCATCGCCTTGGCTCCGAATTCCCATTGACGGCTGCGCGCCGGCTTCAGATCGAAGTTCGGCCCCAGGCCCACCGGGCGGTACGCCAGTTCGGCGAGTGTCGGCGTTTCGAAACCGCGGCC
>DASUMM010000241.1:0-2354 GCA_036277655.1 Burkholderiales bacterium
ATCAGCACCGCCGGCACGGTCGCGGCAAGCAGCACGCGGAATCCGAAGCTGAACGATCTCACCGTTCGCGCTCCATGCGTTGCAGCATCTCATGAATGACTTCCTCCGCAGGGATCGCGAGCCCGAGCGATTGCGCAAGGACGTGGTTCACGCGTACTGCGAACGCCTGCGGGTCCTGCGGCGGCGGCAGTGCAGCGCCGCCGATCGTGCGCGCCACGATTTCGGCGGCCTGCCGGCCGGCCTGCTGCGGCCGCGAGTACACCGCCGCCAGCGCTCCGGCGCGCACATACGCCTCGGAAAACCCGATCAGCGGCCGGCGCATGCGCAACGAAGTGAGCAGGATGTTGTGGATCGTCCCCGCGTTGTAGATCGACGGATCGGGCAGCGCCAGCAGCACGTCGCTCCCTTCGAGCACGTGAACGAGCGATGGCGAGATCCGCGAGGGGTCTGCAACCGACTCGTGCACGATCACGAGGCCGCGCAGGCGGGCAGCGGATTCCATCGGGCGCACGAGCTTCTCCGTTGCAGGCGAGACCAGCAAGCCGATCCGCTTTGGCGACGGCAGCACGATGCGCACGAGGTCGAGCTGGCGACCGAGCGGTTGGTCGAGAAATACCGCGGTTGGGGGCGCATTCGCCGACCGCGACGCTCTCTTTAGCTCCTGCTCATAGGCGGCGCGCGGGATCAGCGCCGCGACGATCTGCACGCGTTGCGCGCTCGCAAGCGCCGCCTGGAAGGCGCGCGCGCCGAGCGTGACGACCGCAGCGGGCGCGCGCCCCGGTCGATCGAGCCCCTCCACCGGCACTCGCTGAACCTTCGCCAGCGCGGAAAGACGGGACTCGACGGCTTGCGCCGCCTCGACGTAGGCCGGCCCGTCGTCGGAAAGGACGATCGAGACTTCGACCGCACTTGCGCAAGGTGCAGCGACAAGCAGCGCAGCGAGGATTGCGAGCGTGCGCATGCCTCGCGTGGCCTGGTCAGAAATCCAGGCGCGCCGTAAGGTAGGCCTGCCGCGCAACCAGAGTTGCGCTCTGCGCGTCCCCCCAGGTCAGCTCTTCATGCGCGCGGCCCTGGCTGAGCAGCACAAGAGCGAACTCCGCGGGCCAGCCGAAGGCGCGGGTCCGGTACGACACCCTCGCATCGTAAGCCGTGTAGGCAGGCGTGGGGCGCGCGCCGCCGCCCCACTGGTACGACCCGGTGCGATGGACGGTCAGCGTGCTTGCGATGCGCCCGGGATAGCGCTGGATCCAGGTGAGCGTACCGGAGTGCCTGGGGGCGCTGCGGTCGAGCGTGCCGGGCGCGCCGCGCAGGTGCATTCGCGCGTAACCGGCGATCAGGTCGGTGCTCTCGAACGGCCGCACGCGCAGGTGCGCTTCGATGCCGCGCGAGCGAATCGCGGTCGAGGAGTTGAACGTCATCGCACTCGCCGGGGAAAAGAGCGGCGGCGGCACGAGCGGCGAAAGCACGCCGCGGTCGGCGATGAAGTCGCGGATGCGATCGCGATAGAGCCGCACGTCGAGCGTGCCGTGCCAGGCAGGAAAGCGACCCAGGTATCCGACCTCGCGCGCATCGATCCGCTCCGGCCGCAGCGAACCCGGGGGCGTGAAGTTCTGCTGCACCAGGATGCCGCCGACCGAAAAGCGCATGTCGCCGTGCTCCTCGAAGAGCGACGGTGCGCGGTAGGCACGCGAGCCGCCGACACGCAGCGTGTGGTTTTCCGTCAGATGCCAGTTGGCGAACAGGCGCGGTGCGACCTTCGCGCTGCGCCCGGAGTATTTTTCCAGCATCGCGCCGCCATTCAGCACGAGCGAGTCGAGCGCACGCCACTCGCCGTTTCCGTACAGGCGCGCAAGGCTCTGCGAATCCTCGCCCGTCGGCGCAAACAGCCGCTGCGATTCGATTGCGTCGCGCCGCAATTCGGCGCCCCAGACGATGCGCAGCGCCGGTGCGACTGCGAGGATGTGCTGGAAATCGACGTTGTCGCGCACGCTGTTGCGGTCGAAATCGACCGGGATTACCGGGAAGAACGGCGGCGCCGCAGCGTTCCACGCTTCGTGCGCACGCTCGCGACTGTGGTAGTAGCCGACGGAGATCTCGGAACCGGCGTTCAGCTGGCGCCGCCAGCGCAGTTGGGCGAAGCCGGTGGTGAACGTCGCCTCGCGCTCGCCGTTGCTGTTCCCCGGAGTGCCCGCGAAACCGAATCCGCGCGAGCCGTCGTGCACCCCGGCGAGCAGCGTCAGCTCGTCGTTCGTGCGCAATCGGTAATCGGCGCGGAAGGTGAGCGTTGCGCCGCGCCGATCGTCGAACGAGGTGCCGAAGCCGGTATCGGAAAGATATTCGCCGTGGATCCGGTA
>DASUMM010000242.1:0-6498 GCA_036277655.1 Burkholderiales bacterium
TATGGCTGCCGCTGACCCACACTGAAGCCAGTCCGAGCCAGCCGTTCCGTCCGTAGGTTGCATTGCAGACTTCGACCCGGCCGCTAGTTGCTCTGCATCTCTTGGGGGTCGTGGCTCCTGGGACGATCGTTGTATTCAGTACGGCTGACGCCGTCCAATCGGAAGAAGTGGTACCAAGAATCAAATACCATGCGTCGCTTACATTGTCACCCAGCTGCAAGGTGAAAGGGTTGGCGGTGCGCGCCCAGTGGTAGCCGCCCCAAGCGTGATCTGCCGAAACCTGAGTAGTGGCGCCCATAAAAACGAGCGACAGCGCGGACGCGAGCACCTTCACCGAAGGCTTGGTCATTGGTTCGTTCCTCCCTGGAAGCGGACTGAAGCGCACGCACAATACCCTGTAGTGATCTCCTTTCCAATAGCCGAACGGCGTTTGAAGGCAAATTGAGAAGCGGTTCGTGACAAATTTCACGCGACGTGCAGTGCAGGTGACGCCATTCGACGACAACCTTTCCAGAGCAAGGAGATCGATCAGCGCAAGAGACGCGAGGCGCGGGCTTCTTGTTCGAGGCCGTCGCGGAACGCGGGGTGCGCGATCGCAAGCATCCGCTTCGCGCGCTCGCGCAGCGTGCAACCGCGCAAGTCAGCCGCGCCCTGCTCGGTGACGATGACGCCCGCTTCGCTGCGCGGCGTGGCCACCGGCCCGGAAATCTTTGCGACGATGCGCGAAGCTTTCGTGCCGACGGAAGAGGGCAGCAGAACGAGCGAAACGCCGCCCGGCGATTGATTCGCGGCGCGGATGAAATCGAGCGCGCCACCGACCGCACCCAGGTAGCTGCCGCCGGCGATCTCGGCATTGACCTGTCCCGTAAGGTCGACCTCGATCGCGGAATTGACCGCGACGAAGCGGTCGATGCCGGCGAGCACCCGCATGTCGTGCGTGTATTCGGAGGAGCGCAACCGCACCTGCGGATTGTCGCGCGCGAAATCGAGAAACTTGCGCGTGCCCATCACGAGGCCGCCGACCACTTCGGTGATGATGCCGCGCTGCGCGAGATCGACGATGCCGTCGCCGAGCGCACCGGAATGCACGCGCAGGCTTGTGCGATCGCCGAGGAACGAAAGAATCGCATCGGGCAGCGAGCCGAGGCCGAATTCGAGCGTCGCACCGTCCGGGACGAAGGCCGCCGCATGGCGCGCGATGGTTCGTTCGGTCTCGCCGGGTGCGCCATAGGGCAGGGGAACGGGCGGCCGGGACGTCGGCACCGCAAGCGCAATGTCGTTTTTTCGAAGCAAACGCTCAGTGTGGATCCACGGAATCTGGTCGTTCACCTCGGCGATCACCGCCCGGCAGACCTCGAGCGCCGGCACCAAGTATTCGGCGGAAAGTCCGAGGCTGTATTCGCCGCGTGCGTTGGGAGGGCTGACCTGCAGCAGCACGACGTCGGTGCGAATGGCGCCGGATCGGATCAGCGCTCCGAGCCGCGAATACGGATGCGGGTGGATGTCGAGCACGCCGGCATCGGCGAGCGCCCGGTTGTGCCCAGCGCCGCAATACGCGCTTAGCCGCAGGTGGTCGGCGTGCTCCGGTTTCACGATGCCGGCGTAGTTGACGCCGAGAAAGACCGAGGCGCCGGAGAACCGGGCGCGCTGCGCAACGAGCGCCTCGGTCAGGGTTTGCGGCTCGGCGCTCGCCTGTCCGACGATGACTCCGTCCCCGGGCCGGATTACGCTCGAGAGATCGAGGCTCACCTGCGCTTCGCTGGCCGCGCCCCGTTCTCGTCGAACTCGTAATGAAGGATGAGCTGGTCGCGCACCGGCCCGGCCAGGCGAAGCTTCACCGTCCATTCGCCGGTCATCTCGAGGTCGAGCCGCGCCTCATACTCGCCGGGTTTTGCGCCCGGCTTGGCTTTCACCGGTTTCACGTTGTGCGCCATCGGCATCGAAGGCATGTCGGCGCCGACCGTCACCTCCACGCCGTTGAGCGGCGCGCCGCCCTTCGACAGGCGAATCGCGCAGTCATAGACGAAATCCGTTCCGGTGAACCGGCACTCGAGCGTGCCGCGCACGCCCTGCGCGGCGGCGGGCGCGGCGGCGAGTACGAGCAGCAGGCAAATCAACTGCCTCATGCACGCTTCAACGCACGAGTGCGAAGCCAGTGCACAAGCCTCTCGTCGAGCAGGCCGCGCGGTCGAAAAAGGAGCAACACCGCGACCAGGCCGCCGAAGACGATCATGCGCGCGCCGCCGAAAATCCGGCTGCCCTCGAGCACGCCGATGTCGAGCAGCACGCCAAGAAGCGGCCCGAGCGCGGTGCCCAGTCCGCCGATCAGCGCGTAGGCAAGGCTGTGCACGCCGAGCATGATGTCGAAGTTGCGCGGCTCGACGTACGTGTTGTGGTGCGCATAGAGCACCCCGCCGAGGGCGGCGAGGGCGCCCCCGGTCGCCGCCACCCCGAGCTTCAGCCGCTGCACGTTGATGCCGAGCGATTCGGCAAGCTCCGGATCGGCGCCGACCGAGCGCAGGACTGCGCCCAGCCGCGAGCGTTCGATCAGCAGAAAAGCGGCCAGCACCGCGAGCAGCAGCGCATAGATCACGGCAAGGTAGTCGAGCGGCTCGACGCCTTGCTCGAAGATCCAGCGGATGCCGCGGAAGCCCTGCGTGCCGTCGGGGCCGACCAGCTCGCCGTCGATGCTTTTCTGAAAATGCAGAAGCTCGAACAGGATGCGCGCCATTTCCGCCGCGGCGAGCGTCGTCATCGCGAAGTACAAGCCGCGCAGGCGCAGCGTCGGCCATCCGACCGCGAGCGCCGCCGCGGCGCCGCAGGCCATGGCGGCGACGACGGCAAGCGGCAGCGGCACTGCGTATATCGCCGTCAGCACCCCTCCGGAATAGGCGCCGACGCCGAAAAACGCTTGCTGCCCGAACGACATTTCACCGGCGATCAGCAGCAGGTACGCAGAAAGGGCGAGAAACGAAAACAGCCCGATATTGGTCAGGACGCCGATCGTGTAGTCGTCCATCGCATCATCCATGCCGGGCGGATCGCAAGCAGCGCGAAGATCAGCAGGTACGCCAGAAGGTCGCGCATCTGCGGGCCGAGAAACCACTGGCTGTGCGCCTCGAGTATTCCCAGAACCAGCCCGCCGGCGACCGCACCCGGCAGCGATCCGAGACCGCCCAGCATCATGGCGAGCATCCCCTTCAGGGTCGACCACATGCCGAGCATCGGCGTCACCTGCTCATGACTGGCGGCGATCAGGAATCCCGCCAGACCGCCGATCGCCGAAGCGAGCGCGAAAATGCGCACGAACACGCCGGAGACATTGATGCCGGAGAGCTGCGCGGCCACCGGAACGTCGATCACCGCGCGCACGGCGAGCCCGAAGCGCGTCCGATAGAGGATCGTGTGCAGCAGCACGCACACTGCCGCGGCGGCAGACAGAAGGTAGACGGATTCGACCCGCAGCAGGAATCCGCCGAACTGCAGCGGCTCGCCGGTGTAGAGCGGGGGGAATGCATAGAGGTGCTTGGGCAGCGCGAGGATGGCCACCTCCTCGAATTGCATCCACAGCGCAAAGCTCGCCACCATGGCCGCGATCGATCCCGTCTGTGCCTGGGTGCGCGAGTTCTCGCGGCCGGCATAGTGCGGCGCAAAGCACAGGCGCTCCACATACGCGCCCGCCACCACCGTGCCGGCGATCGCAAGGAGCGCAAGCCCGAGCAGTCCGACCTGGAAATTCAGGCTGGTCCACGTCGCGGTGTAGACGCCGAACAGGATCGCCGCGCCATAGGAGAGGTTGATCCGTCGCAGCACGCCGAAAATGAGCGTGAAGCCCACCGCAAGCAGCGCGTACGCGGCGCCGGCGGTCAGGCCGTCGAGCGTGTTCTGGATCAGGTCGGCAAGCACGCGACGCGGCCGGCGGCACCGCCCCGCTCAGGCTTTCGCCGAGCCGAGATAGGCGCGGTGGATCACCTCGTCCTCGGCGAGCGATCCCGGGTCGCCGCTGAAGGTGATTCGGCCCTGCTCGATCAGGAAGAAGTGGTGCGCGACGCCGAGCGCCATGTGCGCGTTCTGCTCGACGAGGAAGATCGTCGTGCCGTCGCGATGCAGCTCGCGGATGATGCCGAAAATCTCTTCGACCACCAGAGGCGCGAGGCCGAGCGAGGGCTCGTCCATCAGCAGCAGCTTCGGCCGGCTCATCAGTGCGCGCGCGACCGCGAGCATCTGCTGCTCGCCGCCGGAGAGCGTTCCGCCTTCCTGCGAGGAGCGCTCCCGCAGGCGCGGGAAACGCGTGAACATGCGGTCGATGTCGGAGGCAACGCCGCCGGCATCCCTGCGCTGGTAGGCGCCCGCGCGCAGATTCTCGAGCACCGTCATCTGCGGGAAGACCAGGCGATTCTCGGGCACCAGCGCAATGCCCCGCTCGACGATGCCGTGCGGCGCTGCGCCTGCGATCTCGTGGCCGGAAAAGCGGATCGAACCCGAGCGCGGACGCAGAATGCCGGCCGTGGTCATCATCAGCGTCGTCTTGCCGGCGCCGTTCGGCCCGAGCAGGCACGTGATCGATCCCTGCGCCACCTCTAGCGATACGCCGCGCAGCGCCTCGATGCGGCCGTACGCAGTCACCAGATCCTTCACCTCGAGAAGCGCGGCCATTCAGGCGGCTCCGCCGAGATAGGCGCGGCGCACGAGCGGGCTCGCCTGGATCTCGGCCGGCGGGCCTTCGGCGATCTTCTGGCCGAAATTGAGGACGACGATGCGATCGGCGACGCCCATCACCAGCTCCATCACGTGCTCGATCAGCAGGATCGTCATGCCGCGCTCGCGCAGGCTGACGATGCGGGCGCGCAGCTGCCCGATCTCCTCGCTGTTCATCCCAGCCGCCGGCTCATCGAGCAGCAGCAGCTTCGGCTTCGCTGCGAGAGCGCGCGCGAGCTCGAGACGGCGTTGCTCGCCGAAAGCGAGGTTGGAGGCGAGCTCGTCCTGCTTGTGCGCGAGGCCGCTGAACTCGAGCAACTGGTCGATCTCGCCGCGTGCCGCCGACTGGCCGCCGAGCCAGCGCGACAGGAATCCGCGCGACGCGCGCTCCTCGGGAGAGTTCTGCGCCACCCACAGGTTCTGCCAGACCGACAGCTGTCCGAACAGCCGGATGTTCTGAAACGTGCGCCCGATCCCGGCCTGCAGGCGGCGATGCGTCGGCAACGAGCCAATATCGGCGCCGCGAAAGTAGACCACGCCCGAGTCCGGCTGAAAGAGGCCCGTGATCAGGTTGACGGTGGTGCTCTTGCCCGAGCCGTTCGGTCCGATGAGGCCGACGATTTCGCGCTCGCCGACCGTCAAGTCAAGCTGGTCGACCGCGCGCACGCCGCCGAACTGCCGCGACACGCGCTTCAGGTCAAGCACGGGCCGCGCCCTTGCGCACGCCGCGTTTGAAGCGCGAGAGCATCTGCGCGTCGAGGAATCCGCTTGGCCGCACGACCATCGCGACGATGATCAGCGTGCCGAAGAGCAGGTTGCGCCAGTCGCCGAGATCGCGCAGCCCTTCGACCAGGAATCCTTGCACGAACACCACCGCGGCGAGCGTGCCGAAGACGCTCGAGAGCCCGCCGATGATCGGGTAGGCCACCGCGAAGATCGATTGCACCACGCCGAACGCCAGGTGCTCGATATGCGTCGTGTAGTGCGCGTACAGTCCGCCGGCCAATCCGGCGATCGCACCGCCGACCGTCATCGCGCTCACCTTGGTTGCGGTCAGGTTGATGCCGACCGATTGCGCCGCCAGCTCGTCATCGCCGACGGCGCGCAGCACGGCGCCGTAGCGCGAACGGTCGAACCACCAGACGACCGCCATCACCAGCACCACGAAGAACCAGACGAAGATCATCACCTCGCCCGAAGTCCAGCCATTCTCCGGAAAGTAGCGAATCTGCCGGAAGCCCTCCGGCCCGAGCGGGCCGACCCGCACGTTGCCCTTCTGCACCTGGTAGTCGAAGTTGAAGAAGAAGAGCCGGATGCCTTCGCCGAACGCGAGCGTTGCAATCACCAGCATCAGGCCCTTGACGCGCAGCGCCGGAAAGCCGACCAGCCCCGCGATCACGCCGCCGAGGCCCGCACCGGCAAGGAGCGACGGGACGATGTGCCAGCCCCACAGCACCGTCAGCATTCCCGAGGTGTATGCGCCGATGGCATAGAACGCGGCCTGCGCCATGCTCATCTGGCCGGTCAGCAGGATGATGTAGGCCGAAAGCCCCAGCAGCGTGTGAATGCCGATGGTCTGCGCGAGGCCGTAGTAGAACTCCATGGCGGCTTCAGTCGCGACCGCGGCCGCGGGCAAAGAGGCCGCCCGGCCGGAAGATGAGAAAGGCGAACAGCAGCAGCATCACGTACAGGTCGCGCTCGGTGACGCCGCGGAAATGCTGGAACAGGTTCTCCAGGCCGCCGATCATCAGCCCGGCGACGATCGCCCCGGGCACGCTGCCCAGGCCGCCGATCACCGTG
>DASUMM010000243.1:0-4947 GCA_036277655.1 Burkholderiales bacterium
AGCAACGCCCGCCCCTGCGTCTGTGCGCTGGAACGCTTTGCGGCGCCTTTGTGCGTCAACGCACATACAGCGCAGGTGCCCCGCCGTAGCCTTCAAAAGCGCCCCGCGCAGGCATGACAACGCACACCGCAGCCCCCGTCGATCGGCCTCCGGCCGGCGCGCCGCAGCGCACGCCTGCGCGCTCGCCTGCGTTCAAGTTCGGCCGCTATGCATTGCTCCTTGCCGCGTTCGCGCTGCTCGCCGCCGGCGGCTACGCCGCGTGGCGGACCTGGCTGGGCGAGGACAAAGCGAGCGCCAGCCTGCTCACTGCTACCGCGCAGCGCGGGAACCTCGAAGATGCGGTGACCGCGACCGGAACGCTGCAGCCGAAGGAATTCGTCGACGTCGGCACGCAGGTCTCCGGGCAACTGAAGAAGCTGCACGTCGAGGTGGGTGCCGTCGTCAAGGCCGGGCAACTGCTGGCCGAGATCGATCCTTCGGTCTATCAGTCCAAGGTCGATGGCGATCGGGCGCAGCTTCTCAATCAACGCGCGCAGCTCGCTGACCGCGAAGCGCAGTTGGGACTCGCGGAATTGCAGCTCCGGCGCCAGCAGAACCTGATGCGCGAAAATGCCACTACGACCGACGCGCTGCAAGTCGCCGAGGCGGCGCGGCAGTCGGCGCTTGCCCAGGTGAACTCGATCAAGGCGCAGATGCAGCAAACCGAATCCACGCTGCGCGGCGACGAGGCGAACCTCGGCTATACCCGGATCTACGCCCCGATTGCGGGAACCGTCGTCTCGCAGGCGGCCAAGCAGGGTCAGACGCTGAATGCCAATCAGCAGGCACCCGTCGTCATGCGCATCGCCAACCTCTCGACGATGACCGTGCAGGCTCAGGTGTCCGAGGCCGATGTGCCGAAGCTGCGCATCGGCATGGACGTCTACTTCACCACGCTCGGCGGCGACAACCGGCGGTTTCACGGCAAGCTGCGTCAGATCCCGCCCACGCCCACCGTGGTGAACAACGTCGTTCTCTACGACGCGCTGTTCGACGTGGCGAATCCCGACCAGGTGCTGATGACGCAGATGACCGCGCAGGTGTTCTTTGTCGCTTCCAGCGCGAAGGATGCGGTGCTGGTGCCGCTCGCCGCGCTTCGGCCGGTGCCTTCCGAAGGCCGTTCGCGCGCGCCCCGGGAGGGAGGCGAGCGCAAGTCGCGCGAGCGGGGAACCGGCATCGATCCGCGAGCCCGCTACGCCAAGGGGGAGGCGCTGCTGAGCGTTGTCGGCGCCGATGGCAACGTCACCGATCGTGAAGTGAAAGTCGGCGTGATGAATCGCGTCTCCGCGCAGATTCTCTCGGGCCTGGAGCCGGGCGAAAACGTGGTGATCGGCAGCAAGACCCCTGCTGCAGCGGCTGCGGTGGCGCCTGCAAAGACGGGCAGCGCGCTTACGCCGAGGACGGGAGGCCGGCCGTGAAGCCGGATTCGACGCCGCTGATCGAGCTGGTGGACGTGACCAAGACCTTCCGCAGCGGAGAGATCGACGTCCAGGTGCTGCATGGGGTCAGCCTGCAGGTCTATCCGGGGGAGTTCCTCGCGATCATGGGCGCCTCGGGGTCGGGCAAGACCACGCTGATGAACATCCTCGGCTGCCTCGACCGGCCTACCACGGGCAGCTATCGCTTCCTGGGCGAGGATGTTTCGGGCTTCGAGCGCGACGAGCTGGCGCGCCTGCGGCGCGAAGCCTTCGGCTTCGTGTTCCAGAGCTACAACCTGATCGGCACCGCGTCGGCGCTCGAGAACGTCGAAGTGCCGGCGGTGTATTCCGGAATGCCCCCTGCGGAGCGAAATGCGCGCGCGAAGGAGTTGCTCGGATCGCTCGGCCTGGGGGAGCGGCTGCGCCACCGTCCCAGCCAGCTTTCCGGCGGGCAGCAGCAGCGCGTGTCGATCGCGCGCGCGCTGATGAACGGCGGGCGCATCGTGCTCGCCGACGAGCCGACCGGCGCGCTCGACTCGAAGAGCGGCACCGAGGTGATGGCGCTGCTGCAGGACCTGTCGCGCCGCGGGCACACCGTGATCCTGATCACGCACGCAAAAGAGGTCGCGGCGCAGGCGAAGCGCGTGATCGAGATCAGCGACGGGCGGATCGTCAGCGATTCCGGCCCGCAGCGCGCAGAGGGCTCCGCGTCGCTGGAAGTCCCGCAGTCGATCGAGGAAGGTGGCGCTTCCCTGACCGGCGGCCTGTTCGAGGCAGCGAAGACCGCGGGGCGGGCGCTGCGCGCGAATCTTTTTCGCACGGTCCTCACGCTGCTCGGCATCGTGATCGGCGTCGCCTCCGTGATCGCGATGCTCGCGATCGGCGATGGCGCGAAGCAGATCGTGCTCGATCGCATCAGCGCCATGGGCACCAACCTGCTGCTGGTGCGCCCGGGTCAGCCAGGGCGCAGGGGTGTCGGCGGTACCGTGGCGTCGCTCGTGCCGGAGGACGCCGAGGAGATCGCGGCGCTCCCCAACGTGCTCGCAGCGGTGCCCGAACTGGGTGGCAGCGTCACCGCCCGTTTCGGCAATTCCGACTACCAGACGCAGGCGACCGGGACCTCCGCGACGTTTCCGGTGGCGCGCAACTGGCCTCTGAGCAGGGGAATCTTCTTTTCGACCGCGGACCAGAGAAGCTACGCGGCGGTCGTCGTGCTCGGCCAGACCGTCGCCGAAAAACTCTTTCCGCCGGAGGTGGATCCGCTCGGCCAGTACGTCATGCTGAACAACGTGCTGTTCCAGGTGATCGGATTGATGGCGGTGCGCGGCGCTTCGCCGCAAGGCCAGGACCAGGACGACGTCGTGCTGGTTCCGCTCACGACGGGCGGATTGCGCCTCTTCGGTCAGCGCTTCCTGCGCAACATCACCGTGGCGGTCGACGATGTCGAGCGGATCGATGAAACGCAGGACACGGTGACGGCGCTGCTGCAGGCGCGGCACCAGAGCGTGGACTTCCAGATCCGCAACATGGCCTCGATCCTCGAGACGGCCACCGATACCCAAAACACTCTCACGGTGCTGCTCGGATCGGTGGCGGCAATCTCGCTATTGGTGGGCGGCATTGGCGTGATGAACATCATGCTCGTGAGCGTGACCGAGCGCTCGCGCGAGATCGGAATCCGCATGGCGACGGGTGCGCGCATGCGCAACATCCTGCAGCAGTTCCTGACCGAGGCGCTGGTGGTGTCGTTGCTCGGCGGCGCGATCGGCGTCGCGGTCGGGCTTGCCGCGGCGGCGATCGTCGGCGCGTTCGGCACGCCGGTCCGCTACTCGATCGGCCCGGTGCTGCTCGCGTTCGGCTGCGCGTTCGGAACCGGCCTCGTTTTTGGATACATGCCGGCGCGAAAGGCGGCGCGGGTGGATCCCATCGTGGCGCTCGCGACGTGAGGAAGATGCCGCTCGCGCGGATCGTTCCTGCGCTTGCGGTGGCTGCGCTGGGTGCATGCACGACCCCTGGCGATTCGCTGCCCGCAGGCGCGCTGGCGATGCCGTCCGCCTGGACGGAGCAGGGCGCGTCGGATGCGAGTGTGCTGACGCGAGACTGGTGGCGCGCTTTCGGCTCGGCGGAGCTTTCGGCACTCATCGATGCTGCCCTCGGCGCGAGCCCCGACATCGAAATTGCAGCAGAACGCGTCCGCCAGGCCGAGGCGCAGGTGCGCATCGCAGGCGCGACGTTGTTTCCGGCGTTGAATTTCAGTGCCAGCACGGGGCGCCGCGAAACGCGCCCGCATGGCGGGCGCTGGAGTGGCGAGGATTCTTCCAGCGGCACGCTCGCCGCGAGCTACGAACTGGACCTGTGGGGACGCAACGCTGCCGACGTGCGCTCGGCCGAATCGTCGCTGCGCGCCGCTCGCTTCGACCGGGAAACGGTCCGCCTGACGCTGATTGCAGGCGTTGCGAGCGGCTATTTCCAGGTGCTTTCGCTGCGCGGACGCCTTGCGATTGCGCGCGAGAACCTCGTGATCGCCGAACGCGTACGGAAGGTCGTGGATGCCCGCGTGCGCAATGGCGCCGCCTCGGCACTGGACCTCGCACGCCAGCAGGCAGCGGTATTGAGCCTGCGCGCTTCCTTTTCGCCGCTCGAAACCGAGGAGCGCCAGACGTTGTACGCGCTCGCGATCCTCACCGGCGTGCCGCCCGAGGGCTTCGAAGCGGCAGGCTCGAGCGTGAATGCGCTCGCCGTGCCGCGCGTTGCGCCCGGACTCCCCGCGGATCTGCTGGTACGCCGGCCCGACCTCGCAAGCGCCGAGGCGCAGCTCGCTTCGGCGAACGCCAATGTCGCCGCAGCGCGGGCGGCGCTGCTGCCCGGCATCTCGCTTACCGGATCGGCGGGCCTCGCAAGCCCCGTGCTGATCAATTTTCTCAACGGACCCACTGCCGCGCTGGCACTCGGTGCTTCGCTGCTGCAGCCGATTTTCGACGGCGGACGCCTGCGTGCCCAGGTCGACACGGCAGCATCGCGCGAGCGCGAACTGGTCGAGAGCTACCGCAAGGCGGTCCTCGCCGCACTGGCGGATGTCGAGGGCGCGCTCGCCTCGGGCGGCCGCACGGCGGAGCAGGAAGTGCTGCAGGCGCAGGTCGTGGGCGAGGCGCGAACCGCGCTGCGGCTCGCGGAGATCCGCTATCGCGAAGGGGCCGACGACCTGCTTACCGTGCTCGATGCGCAGCGCACGCTGTTTCAGGCCGAGGACCAGCTTGCGCAGATCCGGCTCTCGCGGCTGCAAGCCGCGGTGGGCCTGTTCAAGGCGCTCGGCGGCGGATGGGGGTGAACCCCCGTAAAGCAAAACGGCCCCGAAGGGCCGCTTTTGCCTGGTGCTGTTGCGACAAGCGTTACGCGCGCGGCTCGCCGCGTTCGTTGACGGTCACGGTCGATCCCGGCGGCACGGTCATCTGCATCCGGTATTCCTGCCCGCGGAACATGTAGGTGACAT
>DASUMM010000244.1:0-5713 GCA_036277655.1 Burkholderiales bacterium
TCTATCAGCAGGTGTACGTGTTCTCAGCGTTCGCGCTACTCACGCTGATCGAGCCGCTGCGGCGTTCGCTTGCCGCGCTGCTCGTGCGCTCGCTCGGATTGCTGCTGCTGGCGAGCCGCCGTCATCGCTTCGGACTGCGGCGATGCATTCCGTGGATTGCGTATGGCGCGCTGGCGGCGCTCGTCCTCGCCGCTGCCGCGGCTCTGCAACGGACGCAGACGCAGCTCACCTCCGAAATCTTCCGGCTCTGGCTGGTGTTCGGCGTCGCCTGGTTCTTCTTCGTGCGCGGCGAATCGGCGCTCGCGCCTGCGGCGGGCGGATGGCGAGGCGCGTGGCATGGCTTCGTTTTCGTACTGCCGCTCTTTTTCGTGCTCGGCGTGCCCGTGATCGGCCTTGCGCTGACCGACGATTTCGGTCCGCTCTTCGTGATGCTGTATGCGGCTTCGATCTTCGTCGGCACCGCGTTTGCGTTCGCGTTCGTCGACCGGGCAGGGTATCGGCCGTGGGTCGGCGGCGCGGTTGGCGCGCTCGTCGCTGCGGCCTGGGTGTACCTGATGACGTTCGCGCTCTACTCGGTGCCTGCCCCGCTGGCACGGGTCGCGGAGCGCCTGGCGAGCGTGCGCAGCCCGTTCACCGCCACGAACGATCAGATGGCGATCATCACCTGGTTCCAGGAATCGGCGCCGCAGGGCGGCTACGGGTTCGGCGGCGTTCCGTGGTGCGGCGAGCTGTCGGGCACCGCATGCCGCGGAGTGCCGAAGCAGATCCAGAGCGATTACGTCTTCACCGCGCTCACCGGAATCTACGGCAAGGCGACCGCGCTCCTGCTGGTTGCGCTTCTTGCGCTTTGGCTCGTGCGCATCGTGATTCATCACGGGCGCGCCAGTCGCGGCGTCGTGGATCTTGCATCACCGGCAACTTCGCAGCAGGCCTGGCTCAGCTGGGTCGCGGTCTGCTGGGTGGGCCTGACGCTTGCGCAGCTCGCGATCACCGTCGCCGGCAACCTCGGCTGGCTGCCGCTCACCGGGATCACGTTCCCGTTCGCGAGCTTCGGTGCGTGGTCGTTGCTCGCCAACACGCTGTTCCTCGCGCTTGCGATCCATCTGCCGAGGAAAGCATGAAGCCGTCGGCTTCGCTTCTGGAACGCGCGCTTGGCGTCTTCGTGCTGCTCGGAGTGTGCCTCGCGGCGTTCCTGTGGGTCGGCAAGACGCTGCTGCCGCGGCCTGTGGAGAACCTCTACCTGGATGCGAGGCGCCTTGCGGCGCTGCGCACGTTCGAGCGCGCCATCGTGCCGTTGAGGGCGCTGCGGGAGGACGTTGCGCCGGCCCCCGAGACGATCCGCGAGAAGTTCGCCTTTTGCACCGACGCGCCGAAAGCACGCGAAGCGCTGTCCGCGCGCGCGAAGCGCGCCGACCCTTGCGCGAGCGCGAGTCCCACGGAAGAGCTCGCGTGCCACGTGAAGACGATCAATGCGCGGCTGGCGGAGATGAGCGAGCGGAGCGCAGAGCGGGCGCTCGGCGAGCCGCATGCGGTGAGCGTCGATCGCTGGATCGAGGCAATGCGCGATCCGCAGCAGCCGGTCGGATGCCGGGAAGCATTCGCCGCCGCCCGACAGCTCGCGGCGCGCGACGGCCGGCTGCTCAGCCTTCTCGCCTGGCGCGATCTCTCGCCGAAGAATGTGGTGGCGAAGCAGTTCGCCTCCGAGCAGTCGGTCAAGGTGGCCGGCCGGCTGCTCGAGCAGCGCAACCCGTGGGGCGGCGTGCCCGGCTGCATCTACTACGGCGATGCGACGAAGAACGGCCGGTTGCTCTATGTCAGCGACCGCCAGCAAAGCAACCGCAGCGCGTGCCTCGCCATGCGCCCGAAGGGCGCGCAGGAGAAGGACCTGCAGGCGGAAGCCGAGCCGCCGGCTTCGCTGGAAGTGATCCTTGCCGAGCTCGACCACATCCGGCTGCCGTGGCGCGATCTGTATCGCGCGTATACCGAGAAAGCCATGGCACCGATCGCCTCGGCGCAAGCGATTCCCGTGGCCGCGTCGCACGGGCCGAACCGCCTCGCGCGCGCGAAACACGAGGTCGACGCCGGCTTCAGCGTGCAGCTGACGATCGATCCGGACGCGCAGCGCATCGTGCAGGAAACGAGCCTTTGCTACGCGGGCGATGCGGCCGCCTGCGAACGCATCGGCGTTGCGACCGACAGGAAGTTCCACGAGTTTTCCGCCGGCATGTATGAAAAGGCGGCGGTGCGCATGGCCGCAGTGGCGCTGATCGACGTTGCGACCGGCAGGATCGAGGCGCTCGGCAGCGCGCACACCGATTGCTACCGCCAGGAATACGACGGCCCCGGCCGCAGCGCACGCGACTGTCCGGGCCTGCCGAGCACTCCGCGCTACGAGCCCGACCGGTTGCTGAACCATGCGCTTTATACGCCCGCGCTCCCCGGCTCGATCATCAAGCCGATCATGGCAACGGGGTTCCTCGCCGACGACGGGTATCGCGGAAAGATCGCCCGCGACCGCGTCGCCGCTGATTTCGTCCGCCTGCAGGATGAACTGAAGGGCTCGGACTCGATCGCGTTCCTCAATCGCATGTTCTGCATCGACAAGGGCTGGACGAATTGCGACCGCCCGCGCCGGGTGCAGCAGGCCGCGCTCGCATTCGGATGGAACGCCGGGTGTGCCGAGCCATCGTTTCGCTGCGGACGGCTGAACGCGCTCTTCGGCGTCGCCGATGTGACGCGCATCCGCAGCGACACGAATCGCTCGCCGCTCGGCACCTCGGTGCTCTACGGACGGCTGCTGACCGAGCCGGCTTCGGTGAAGAAGCCCGCCGACCTGCGCATGATGGCCGACTTTTCGTTCGAGCCGCGCCACGCGGCGGCGTGCGCGAGCGGCGCGTTCTATAGCGGCAGCGGACGCAATCGCGGCTGGCGCAAGTGTCGCCAGGGACACCTCGTGTACCTCGAGTCCGAAGGATGGGGCCAGGGCAACGCGCGCGCCACCGCGCTTGGCGCGGCCGGAATGGTGTCGCGGCTCGCTGCAGCCGCGAACGGGCAGCAGAGCCAGCGCATGCCCTACCTCGTCGAGCGAATCAGCGATGCGCGCGGCGAGCCGTTCGACCTCGCAGTGCACCAGTTCGGCTTTACCGAGCCGGTGAAGATCGCCATCCCGCAGTCCGACGCATCGCTGATCGTGAAGGGAATGATCAGCCACAAGGCGCGCGGCACGCCTGCCGGCTCCCGTTCCGGCACGGCGCACGTTGCGTGCGCAAGGGTGTTCGGCACCGCGGAATGCAACCGGATCGACTGGATTGCCGGCAAGACGGGCACGCCGCCGTACGGCAACGACGGCCTGACGCTGAAGGAGATCCGCGAGAAGTGCCGTGCCGCGCCGAAGAATGCCGGAGACGGCGAGCGCGAGCAGTGGCTTGCCGCGTGCAGCGCCGAGCAACCGTATAAGTGGTACGTCGCGGCATTTCGCAGCAGCGATGCGACGCCAGGGTTCGACAAGGCGATCGCCGTCCTCACCGAGCGCAACTGGCATCGCAGCGGGCCGCTCGCAGGCAAGGTGCAGTCGCCCGGGGACCTGGACGGCATGAACATCAGCGCCGAACTTGCGTTTCGCATCGTCGCCAGGCTGAGGAAATCGTGAGGACCGAGAGCGAGACGTTCGTCGCCCCCTGGCCGGCGGTGCTCGCCGAGATGAAGGATTTTCTCGACTTGTGGTTTCTTGTGCGTGCGAAGGCGAAGCCGCCCTCGGCGGTGCGGATCTTCATCTCCAGGGGACTGGTCGGCGAGCGCGATCTGCAGCCGCACGTGCGGCGCTTTCGTGCCTCGCTTGCCGGCATTCCCGACTGCCGGATCGAGTTGAAGGCAACGGGCGAGGCGGCGCATCGCATCGACATCGAATACGGGAGGTAGTGGGCATGGGAATCTGGAACCGGATCGGCGCTGCGTTCGAGCGCAGCGACATTGCGCTCGCCGAGCGCGCGGAAGCCGAAGGCCTGCAGGACGGTGCGGTACGGCGCACCGCAACGCGCTATGCGTCGCTGCGCAAGGCGGTCGAGCGGCGGCTGCAGGCGTTCCTGCGCGAAGACGTCGTTTCGCACCTCGAGATCGGCTTCGAGGAAGTGTTCCTGCTGCACTACATCGAGCTCGTGCCGGATGCACCTGGCGTCGCCACGCTGGAGCACTTCCTGGAGGAGTTCTCGCCGGAAGCGCGCGTGCAATGGGTGAAGAAGCTGCTTGGCCCGGCGGTTGGAAAGCACGTGAGCGTGGAGCAGTTTCTCGGCCTCGATCGCGAGTTCACCGTGGAGCAGCTCGCCGAGACCGATCCGTTCGAGGAAGCGCTGAACCAGGGGGCGACGCCGCTCTATCGCGTGATCCTGCACGGCCGCTGGCAGCACGGCTTGCCCGTCCGGCAGTCGCAGGAAGAACCAGCCGCACCGGCTGGCCTGCGGGAGGTCGGAGCATGCGTGCGCCTGCAGATCCAGGACGCAAGCTCCACTGGCGCCGCGCGCACGCTGGAAGTCGATCGTTTTCCCGCGGTATTCGGCTCTTCCACCCAGGCGGATGTCGAAGTTCGCGGCTATTACGTCTCGGCGCGGCACTGCACGCTGCACTGGGAGGGCGAACGGCTCTGGCTTGCCGATCACTCGACGAACGGCACCTGGGTCGATGGCGAGCGCCTCAGCCGCGGTGCACGCGTGCCGCTCGCCAACGGCGCGCTGGTCGGATTCGGTCGCGATCAGGGGGAAGCCGGGCACGACCGCTATCCGGCGATGCGGATTCATCTGCGTCGTAGCGAAGGCAGCGTGACCACGACACCAGTGTCGCCTTCGAGCGCAACGCCGGTTGCGCCGGCAATCGCGCGCGCCGACGCTGCGACGCCACGCGAAACCCCGCTCGCGGTGCTGGCGATCATCGATGCGACCGGCAACGCCGTGCGCGACGTGGCGGGACTGCCGTTCACGATCGGCCGCGGCTCCTCGCAGGATTACGTGGTGCCGGAAGCGAATCACGGCGTCTCGCGCGAGCATCTCGTGCTCGAGGAGATCGGCACCGCGGGCGCGGTCGTCGCCAACCGCGCGGTGGAACGCAACGGCACGTTCGCCGGCGGGCAGGCGCTGCCGGAGCGATTCGCGTGGCGCTTCGGCGAAGAGATCGTGCTCGGCGAGCGCTGGACGAGCGCGCCGCCGGTGCGCATCGCGTTGCGCCGCGTGAAGGAGCCGGCGTGAGCAACGGCACTCCGGTCCGCATTCCGGGCGCGGGCGTCATCGCGCAGTCGCGGCCGGCGTGGCAGTGGCCCGGCGGGCTCGAGGCGGCGTACGTCTCCGAGCCGGGCGCGGGACACGCGCGCAACGAAGATTGCTGCAGCCACGCCCCATCTGCCGAGCGTCCCGGGTTCTGCGGCGTCGCCGATGGCGTCGGCGGCGGCGCGCACGGCGAAGTCGCAAGCAGCGTGCTGCTGCGCCACTGCGCGGGCGCTTCGAAGGAAACCTATCGCGACCCGGCGAAGCTCGCCGACTGGGTGGCGCGTGCCGATCACGAAGTGCGCGACGCCATCGCCCGACGCAGTGACCAGCCGGGCGCAGCAACGCTCGCCGCTGCCTGGTTCCCCACGCCGCGGGTGGCGCATGTGGTCAACGTGGGCGATTGCCGCGTCTACCGCCTCACCCCGCGCAGCCCTCGCTACGCAATCGAGCGGCTGACGGTC
>DASUMM010000245.1:0-5915 GCA_036277655.1 Burkholderiales bacterium
AGGCGCCGGATGCGCGCGAACTTCTCGAGCGCAGCGGTGCGCAGCTGCAGGAGGCTCGCCGACTGCGCAGCGCTTTCCTCCTCCTCGGTCATCTCCTCTTCTTCGATCGCCTCGTCTTCTTCCGGCGTCTCCGCCTTCTTCGGATCGAAGTCGTCCTTGGCGTTCGGGTCGATCAGGCCATCGACGACCTCGTCGATGCGCAACTCGTCCTTCTCCACCTTCTCGGCAAGATCGAGGATCTCCTGGATCGTGGTCGGGCAGGCGGAGATGGCCTGGATCATGTGCCGCAGGCCGTCCTCGATGCGCTTGGCGATCTCGATCTCGCCCTCGCGCGTGAGCAGCTCGACCGAGCCCATCTCGCGCATGTACATGCGCACCGGGTCGGTGGTGCGGCCGAACTCGGAATCGACGGTGGAAAGCGCAGCCTCCGCCTGTTCCTCGACGTCCTCGTCGACGGTGGCCACCGTGCTCGACTCGGCGCTGATCAGCAGCGTCTCCTGATCGGGCGCCTGGTCGTAGACCTGGATGCCCATGTCGCCGAACGTCGAGATGATCGCTTCGATCTGCTCGGCATCGACCAGGTCGTCCGGCAGATGATCGTTGATCTCGGAGTAAGTCAGGAATCCGCGGTCTTTGCCGAGCTTGATCAGGTTCTTGAGCCGCGTGCGGCGGGTCTCGGCGTCTTCCTTCGGCAGCTGTGCCGCGGCGGCAAGCAGCCACTCTTCCTTGCGACCCTTGCGGCCCGGCCGGCCGACCTTGCCTTTTTTCAGGCCGGCGTTGAGCTTGCCTTCGAGGAGTTCGAGCGCAGCCTTGGCGCTCTTGATCGGCGTCTTCGGGGCCTTCGGTGCCTTCCTGGCGTCGGCTTTTTGCGGCAGGACCTTCGGCCGCGCGGCCGCTTCCTTGCGCGCGCTCCGAACGTCCTTTACCGCTCGCCGGGGAGGCGCTGGCCGCGTCGCCTTGCGTACGCCGGCGTGCGCAGACGGATGCCGCTTGGCCCCGGCGTGGGGCTTGAGCTTTCTGACGTTAATGGCTTTTTTCCTGCTGTTGCGGACTTGTACGTGCCTTGCCTTGCGCTTGTCCTTGGTCATCCCTCTCGAGCCCGGTTCGTGCGGAGAAAACCGCCCATTATAGGCTAGCGGAACTAGTCAGTCGTCCCTTTTTTAACTCTTCGAACTCCTTCAGCAGCCGCGCGTAAGCAGCGAATTCGTCCCGTGCTGCTTCGCCGCGCTCTACCCGCTTGCGCAGGACTTCGAGGTTCTCTCCAGCCCGTTTGACCCGCAAGGCATGCACGCAGTTCGCAAAATCCGCGTCCGCTTCGCTTTCGCTAAGTGCAAGATCGAGCAGGGATTGCTGCGCCTCGAACAAGACGTCTGCATGCGGCGTGCCAGAAAACTTCTCGATCAGCAGGGCGTGTTCGACCCGCTCAGGGGGCGGTTCGGACTGCCATAGCTGAACGAGGGCCGCGAGCGCCGCCGACTCCGGAAGCGACGAATCCAGCAACGAAAGGTCCACCTCCGGGGCGCGGGGCGGCCGCTGCAGCAAATTGCACAGCAGCTTCCATTCAAGGTTCGTGGCGCGCGGCGCAGGCGAGCGGGCGGGCACCGCACGGCTGCGCCAGTTTGCAGTGCGCAGATCGAGCAGCCGTTCGGCTTCGTCCTGGGAAACCTTGCCCAGCTCGGCGATCTCCTTTACCAGATGAAGCTTGAGGGCGGGCGCCGCAATCCGCTGCAGATGCGGCTTTGCGGATCCGAGGAACCGCGAGCGCCCCTCTGCGGTTGCGAAGTCCGCCTCTGCCCGCAGCTCGCCCACGAGGAATCCGGAGAGGGTCTGCGACGAACGCGCAAGCGCTTCAAACGCATCCTTGCCCTCCTTGCGAACGTAGGTGTCCGGGTCCTCGCCGTCGGGCAGAAAAAGGAAGCGGATCGTCTTGCCATCGGTCGCGAGCGGCAGGCTCGTCTCCATCGCGCGCCGCGCGGCCTTGCGGCCGGCCGCATCGCCGTCGAAACAGAACACGATCTCGTCGGCGAGCTTCAGCAACCGCGAAACGTGCACAGGGGTCGTGGCGGTGCCGAGCGTCGCAACCGCATTCGCAACGCCATACTGGGCGAGCGAAATGACATCCATGTAGCCCTCGACCACGACGATCCTGCCGGTCGACCGGATCGCTTCGCGCGCCTGCACCAGGCCGTACACCTCGCGGCCCTTTTCGAAGAGCGGCGTTTCGGGAGAATTGAGGTATTTCGGCTCGCCCTCGCCGATGATCCTGCCGCCGAATCCGATCACCGCTCCGCGCACGCTCTGGATCGGGAACATGACCCGGTCGCGAAACCGGTCGTAACGCTTTCCTTCGTTCTCGATCACCAGCCCGCATTGCACCAGGGCCTTGTCGTCGTATTGCGGGAATGCTGCGCGCAGCCCCTGCCAGTCGTCCGGGGCGTAGCCGACGCGAAAGCGCGCTGCGATCTCGCCGCTGGTGCCCCGTCCTTTCAGGTAGTCGATGGCGCGCGCCGATTTCTTCAGCTCGGCGCGGTAGAAGTCCATCGCGCGCTCCATCAGCACGTACAGATCGGTTTCCCTCTCCTGCCGCGCGACCTGCTCGGGCGTGCGTGGCCGCTCCGGCACCTGCATGCCGACCGAGGAGGCAAGCTCCTTGATCGCTTCCACATAGCCCAGCCCCGAGTGCTGCATCAGGAAACCGATGGCGTTGCCGTGCGCGCCGCAACCGAAGCAGTGATAGAACTGCTTTGCCCCGCTGACCGTGAACGAAGGCGTCTTCTCGTTGTGGAACGGGCAGAGGCCAAGGTGGTTTGCGCCCGCCTTTTTCAACTGCACATGGCGCGAAACGACGTCGACGATGTCGACGCGAACCAGCAGGTCCTGCTTGAAGGATTCCGGGATCAAGATCGGAAAATGGGGCGAAACCCCATTTTCACCTCTTTTCCGTTTACTGCGAGAGCCTGCCTTTGACGAGCGCCGAAACCTGGCCCATGTCGGCGCGCCCGGCGAGCCGCGCCTTGAGGAGCGCCATCACTTTCCCCATGTCCTTGGCAGTGGAGGCGCCGGTTTCCGCCAGTGCTTCGCGAACCGCCTGCTCGATCTCGGCCGGCCCCATCTGCTGCGGAAGGTAAGCAGACAGGATCCCGAGCTCGAACTTCTCGACATCGGCGAGATCGGCGCGGCCGCCTTTCTCGTACTGGGCGATCGATTCGCGGCGCTGCTTGATCATCTTCTCCAGCACCGACACGACGTCGGCGTCGGCGAGCTCCTTCCGCTCATCCACCTCGCGCTGCTTGATGGCGGCCAGAAGCAGGCGCACGGCCGACAGGCGAGCGCCATCGCGGGCCCGCATCGCGGCCTTCATGTCCTCGGTGATTTGGTGCTTGAGACTCAGTACAGCTTTTGCGGCAGCATCTGGCTGCGCAGACGCTTATGGTGACGCTTGACCGCCGCGGCGAGCTTGCGCTTTCTTTCCGAAGTGGGCTTTTCGTAGTACTCGCGGGCACGCAGCTCGGTGAGCAGCCCGGTTTTCTCCACAGTGCGTTTGAACCTGCGCATCGCCACTTCGAACGGCTCGTTTTCCTTTACGCGTACGGTCGGCATCCAATTCCCTTGCAATCCCGGAAAGGGTTGAATTCTATCCGAAATGCGGTTTCCGGGAGAAAATGTGCGGCTTCCAGATCGCCTCCAATGCTGCTCCTTGGCATCGAAACTTCGTGCGACGAAACCGGCGTCGGGCTGTACGACGCGACCGCCGGGCGCCTGCTCGCGCATGCCGTGCATTCGCAAAGTGCGATGCACGAAGCGTACGGCGGGGTGGTGCCGGAATTGGCGTCGAGGGACCACATCCGGCGGATGATCCCGCTCGCACGCGGCCTGCTGGAAAGAACCGGGAGGCAAGTCTCTGATCTGCAGGGAGTCGCCTACACCGCCGGGCCGGGTCTCGCCGGAGCGCTCCTCGTGGGCGCTTCGTTTGCCGAAGCGCTCGGCTTCGCGCTGGGGATTCCCGCCATCCCGGTCCATCACCTCGAGGGGCATCTGCTTTCACCTCTGCTCGCCGCACAGCCGCCCGAATTTCCGTTCGTTGCGCTGCTGGTATCGGGCGGGCACACGCAACTGATGCGCGTCGATGGCGTCGGCCGGTACGAGATGCTCGGCGAAACCCAGGACGATGCGGCGGGCGAAGCTTTCGACAAGACCGCGAAGCTGCTCAGCCTCGGGTATCCGGGCGGACCGGCAGTATCCGCACTCGCGGAATCGGGCGAACCCGGCCGCTATCGGCTGCCGCGGCCTCTTATCGGCAGCGGCGATCTGGATTTCAGCTTCTCCGGACTCAAGACGGCGGTGCTGCTGCTCGTTCGCGGCTCCGCTCCCAAGCCGGCGGACGTCGCCAGAGCGTTCGAAGAGGCGATCGTCGACGTGCTGGTCGCCAAGTGCGTGCTTGCGATCGAGCGCACGGCACTCACCCGGCTCGTCGTCGCAGGCGGCGTCGGCGCCAACCAAGCGCTGAGAAACGCGCTTGCCGCGGCAGGAAAGCGCTGTGGGTTCGACGTGTATTTTCCGGAACAGGAACTGTGCACCGATAACGGCGCGATGATCGCGTTTGCGGCGGCGGCCAGGTTGCGTGCCGGCCTCGCGGAACCTCGCGTCGATTTCGGCTTTACGGTGCGGCCCCGCTGGGCGCTCGATTCGCTGACGCCACCTTAGCCTGCTCGCGACGGCGGCGTACCTCGTACGCTTGCAGGTGCGTCGCCGCGATTTCTAGCACCGGGGTGTGCAGAGCACGCTTGCGTGCGAGCGCCAGCAGCGAGCCGAGGATATGGTCGCCTTCGGCGGCGCCGCCGGATTCGATGTCGCGCAGCATGGACGCGCTGAACGTCGAGCCGGTCTTGGTCAGCATGCCGCGATAATTTCCAAGCATCGGCTCCGGCGTCGGGAACCCTTCCGCAGCGGCCACCCCCGCGCATTCCGCAAGCAGCGCCAACGTGAGCTTCGTCCCGGACCCAGTGGCGACGATGTCGCCAACGGTGGCGCGCATCAGGCAGGTCATGCCGGCGAGCGTGGAAAGCAGCACCCACTTGTCCCACATCGCCTGCTCGATCGCGCCGATTCGCTCCCAATGGAAAGCTGCGCCGGCAAGCTCCCCGGCAAGCGCATCGCACGCCCTCGCCTGCGTATCTGCCCGCGGGCCGAAGACGATGCGATGGAACTCGTTCAGGTGAACGATGCGGCCATCAGGGGCGAGCGTTGCGCCGATGTAGGCAACGCCGCCAAGCACGCGCGCGCGCCCGAAGCGCATATCGAGCGCGTCCATGTGCGCCATGCCGTTCAGCAGCGGCCAGACGAGCGCGCGACCACTGTTCGCCATTGCCGGCGCGATTGCGTCGAGCGCCGACGAAAGGTCATACGCCTTGGCAGTCAGCATCACGACGTCGTAGTCGGGTGCCAGCCGATCCTGGGTCACCCATTGCACCTTGCCGGTCCAGTCTCCAAGCGGACTGGAGATCCGCAGGCCCTCTCGCCCGAGGGCCTCGGCGCGCTTCGGACGGACGAGAAACGTCACGTCCGAGCCCTTTTGCGCCAGTCGCCCGCCGAAATATCCGCCGACCGCGCCGGCGCCAAGAACGAGGATCTTCATGCGGACTTCCTTCCCAGTCTGGATTCCTCGCCGCGCACGATGCGGCCGATGTTCTCGTGATGGCGCAGGATGAGGAGCGCCGACATCAGCGCCACTGCAAGCGTTACCGGTCGCGCACCGAACAGCCAGAACGCGTAGAACGCTGCGAAGAGGGCTGCGAGGATCGAGGCGAGCGACACCATGCGAAAGAACACTACGACGGCAGCGAAGCTCGCAAGCGTCGCAAGTCCGAGCCATGGATCGATCCCCAGCAGCGCACCGGCCGCGGTCGCAACGCCCT
>DASUMM010000246.1:0-7927 GCA_036277655.1 Burkholderiales bacterium
ACCGTCGGATCCGTTTGCGGAATCGCGGCGCCGCTTGGGTTCGGGTTGCTCGGCGATCGCTTTGGCGTCACGGTAGCGATGGCGACCATGGGCGCACTGGTCCTGCTGACGCTGCCTCTTGCGGCGTTGCTGAAGGCGCGCTATGCGGCCGCGCGCTTGTCGTGCGCGGCCGAGTGAGCCTCGACGAGATATTCCGTCGCTGCGCGCAGCCCATCGCGTAGGCCCGGCACGCCGGCCAGCTCCAGGCCCATCTGCACTCCTGCGAGCGTGCCAAGCAGCGCGAGGTCGTTGAAGTCGCCGAGGTGGCCGATGCGAAACACCTTCCCCGCGAGCTTGCCCAGGCCCGTGCCGAGAGACAGGTCGAATTTTTCCAGGATGATTTTTCGCAGCTGGTCGGCGTTGTGGCCCTCGGGCATTAGCACCGCAGTGAGCGAAGCGGAATACTCGGCCGGATTCCTCGCCAGGACCTCGAGACCCCAGCCGCGCACCGCGCGGCGCGTGGCTTCGGCGTGGCGCTGATGCCGCGCAAATACCTGCTCGAGCCCTTCTTCTTCCAACATGCGTAGCGCTTCGCGCAGGCCATAAAGCAGGTTGGTCGCCGGCGTGTAGGGGAAGTAGCCGTCCTTGTTGGACGCGATCATCTCTTCCCAGTCCCAGAAGCTGCGCGGCAGCCGCGCGCCGCGGGACGCGGCGAGCGCCTTCGCCGACACCGCGTTGAACGAAAGCCCGGGCGGCAGCATCAGCCCCTTCTGCGATCCACCGACGGTGACGTCGACGCCCCATTCGTCGTGCCGGTAATCGATCGAGGCGAGCGACGAGATGGTGTCGACGAAAAAGAGCGCCGGATGCTTTGCCGCATCGATCGCTTTGCGCACTTCCGCAATTCGCGAGGTGACCCCGGTGGAAGTCTCGTTGTGAACGACGCACACCGCCTTGAAGTTGCCGGCAGTATCGCGGCGAAGCCGCTCCTCGATCGCATTCGGGTCGGCGCCGCTGCGCCAATCCCCGGCGAGGAACTCCGGCTCCACGCCAAGCCGCTTCGCCATCTTCTGCCACAGGCTGGCGAAGTGGCCGGTTTCGTACATCAGCACCCGGTCGCCCGGCGACAGGGTGTTTACCAGCGCCGCTTCCCATGCTCCCGTTCCCGAGGCGGGATAGATCACGACGGGGCTCTTGGTCTTGAAGACGCGTTTCAGTCCCTCCAGCACTTCCCTGCCGAGAACGGCAAACTCGGGACCGCGATGATCCATCGTCGGAAAATCGATCGCGCGCAGCACCCGGTCGGGAACGTTGGTCGGGCCCGGGATCTGCAGGAAATGACGGCCGGCGCGTCGGCTCATGACGGCTCCTGGTAGCGAAGGAGTATTCTACTTCGCGGCATGAACGCCCCGAGCCTTCCGCTGCAGTTCGTCCGTTCGAGCGAATCGTCGCTTGCGGCGCGCCTGCGCCGCGAAGTCGATGGCGAGGTGCTGTTCGACGCAGCGAGCCGCGGGCGATATTCGACCGATGCCTCGATCTATCAGATCGAGCCGGTCGGCGTGGTGGTGCCGCGCAGCCACGAGGCCGCGCGCACCGCGATCGCGATCGCGCTCGATGCGGGAGTTCCCGTGCTGCCTCGCGGCGCGGGAAGCTCGCAATGCGGCCAGACCGTCGGGGCTGCGCTCGTCATCGACCACTCGAAGCACCTGCGCGATGTCGAGCGAATCGAAGTGGAGCGCCGCGTTGCGATCGTCGATCCCGGAATCACGCTGGATGCGCTCAACGCGCAGTTACGCCCGCATGGCCTGTGGTTTCCGGTGGACGTCTCGACCAGCGCCCAGGCAACGCTCGGCGGCATGGCGGGCAACAATTCGTGCGGCTCGCGCTCGATCGCCTACGGCAACATGGTGCACAACGTGCTCGCGATCGACGCGCTGACCGCGGGCGCAGAGCGCTGGCGCTTCGGTTCCCTCTCCGAAGCGGGCGGACCGCCAGGGTACGTTCGCTTCGTAGCGCAGTTGCGCGCTCTATATGAGCGCGACAAGGAGGAGATTGCGGCCCGTTTTCCCAAGGTGCTGCGCAAGGTCGCGGGCTACAACCTCGACCACCTCGGGCCGCCGCACGCCAACGCTGCGCACTTGCTGGTCGGCTCGGAAGGCACGCTTGCCTGGTTCGAGAAGCTGCATCTGAGGCTTTCGCCGCTGCCGCGCGCCCGCACGCTCGGCGTGTGCCATTTTCCGAAGTTCTACACCGCGATGGACAGCACGCGGCACATCGTGCAGCTCGCACCGACGGCAGTCGAGCTCGTCGATCGCACGATGATTCAGCTTGCGCGAGAGATCGGAGCCTACCGGGACACTGTCGAGCGCTTCATTCGGGGCGAGCCGGAGGCGATCCTGCTGGTGGAGTTTGCCGGCGACGATGCGGCGGAACAGGCCGTGCGGCTGAAACGGCTGGTCGAGCTGATGGCCGACCTCGGCCTTGCTGGAAGCGTTGTCGAAGTGACCGATGCGCGCCTGCAGAAGGACATCTGGGAAGTGCGCAAGGCGGGTCTCAACATCATGATGTCGATGAAGGGAGACGGCAAGCCGGTCTCGTTCATCGAGGACTGCGCCGTGCCGCTCGAGCACCTCGCCGAGTACACCGACCGGCTGACCCGCGTATTCGAAAAGCACGGCACGCGCGGCACCTGGTATGCGCACGCTTCCGTCGGCACGCTGCATGTGCGGCCGGTGCTGGACATGCGGCGCGACGGCGCAAGCAAGATGCGCGCGATCGCCGAAGAAGCCTCGGCGCTGGTGAAGCAATACAAGGGCGCCTACTCCGGCGAGCACGGCGATGGCCTGGTGCGCTCCGAATGGATCGCGCCGTTCTTCGGCCCGCGCCTGACGGCCTCGCTCGCCGAGATCAAGTCGTGGCTCGATCCGAAAGGGCTCTTCAATCCCGGCAAGATCGTCGATCCGCCGAAGATGGACGATGCGTCACTCTTTCGGTTCAAGCCCGGATACGCCACAAGCGCTGCCGCGACCATTCTTGACTGGTCCGAATGGGGCGGCTACGACAAGGCCGTCGAGATGTGCAACAACAACGGCCATTGCCGCAAGTTCGACGCCGGGACCATGTGCCCGTCGTATCGGGCGACGCGCGACGAGCAGCATCTGACACGAGGACGCGCCAATACGCTGCGCCTCGCGCTTTCCGGCCAGCTCGGCGGCGATGCTGTGGCGACGCAGGCCGTAAAGGACGCGCTCGATCTGTGCGTTTCGTGCAAGGGCTGCAAGCGCGAATGTCCGACCGGCGTCGACATGGCGCGCATGAAGATCGAGTTTGCGAGCGCCTGGCGGCGAAATCATCCATTGAGCCTGCGCGAGCGCCTGATCGCCTTCCTGCCGCGCTACGCACCGGTCCTTGCGCGGATCGCGCCGATTGCGAACCTGGCGCAGTCACTGCCTTTGCGCGAACGGTTCGGTTTTACCTCCCGGCGGGATCTTCCACGCTGGCGCACCGACTTCTGGAGGGACGCCGAGTGTGAGGCGACCGGCGCCGGTCGCGAAGTCGCGCTCTTCGTCGATTCGTTCAACCGCTACTTCGAGCCGGAGAACGCTCGCGCTGCGGCAAGAGTGCTCGGTGCCGCCGGCTACCGGGTGCATGCCCTTTCGGCGCCAGGCGGGCAAAGGCCGCTTTGCTGCGGCCGGACGTTCCTCACCGCCGGGCTTGCCGAAGAGGCAAAACGCGAAGCGCAACGTTTGATTGACGCCGCTGCGCATTTTCTCGAGCACGGCGTGCCGATCATTGGCTTGGAGCCCTCTTGCACGTTTGCGTTGCGCGACGAACTACCGGCGCTTTTCCCCCAGCACGCGACGGCCCTCGGGGAGCACTCCTTTCTGTTCGAGGAGTTCCTCGCCGCCGAAGCCGGGCGCGGCAGTCTCCGTCTGCCTTTCAAGTCACTGAAGCGCGAAGCGCTGCTCCACGGTCACTGCCACCAGAAGGCATTCGACGCCATGAGCGCGGTGGAACGGGTGCTGCGGCTCGTGCCGCAGCTCGAAGTGCGCACGATCGAATCCAGCTGCTGCGGCATGGCTGGCTCGTTCGGCTACGAAGCCGAGCATTACGAAGTGTCGATGAAGATGGCCGAGACGTCGCTGCTGCCCGCGGTGCGGGAAGCCTCGAGCGAGGCCTTGGTTGTCGCAGACGGCACGAGCTGCCGGGAACAGATTTCGCACGCAACCGGGCGGCAGCCGGTGCATGTCGCACGAGTGCTCGAGCAGGCGCTTTAGGCGGCCTTGCGGCTCCAGGCGAAGAGAGCGATTCCCGCGGCGATCATGGGCAGGCTCAGCCACTGCCCCATCGTGAAGCCGAGCGCAAGAAAGCCCAGAAACTCGTCCGGCTCGCGCGCGAACTCGCAGACGAAGCGCGCAGTGCCGTAGCCAATCAGGAAAAGCGCGGACACCTGGCCCCGCGGCCGCGGCCTGGAAGAAAACCACCACAGGATGGCGAAGAGGACGATGCCTTCGAGCGCCATCTCGTAGAGCTGCGAAGGATGGCGCGGTAGCGCACCCGCCCCACGAAACACCATTCCCCACGGAAGATCGGTCGCGCGGCCCCATAGCTCGCCGTTCAGGAAGTTGCCGAGCCGTCCGGTGGCAAGCCCGATCGGACAGAGCGGCGCGACAAAGTCCATCACGTCCAGCCAGCGCAGGCCGTTCCGGCGAGCGATGAACCCCATCGCCAGCAGCACGCCGAGAAAGCCGCCATGGAACGACATGCCGCCCTGCCACACCGCGAAGATTTCGAGCGGATGGGTGAGGTAATAGACCGGTTTGTAGAAAAGGACGTACCCGAGGCGGCCGCCGAGAATCACGCCGATGATGGCGGCGAACAGCAGATCGTCGAACTGCCGGCGCGTCACCGGTGCGCGGCCTGCGCCGATGCGTCGCACACCCAGCCACCAGGCTGCGGCGAATCCGGCGAGGTACATCAATCCGTACCAGCGGACCGCAAGCGGGCCGAGCGAGAACGCGACGGGGTCGAAAGCGGGATGGACCAGCACGGTAAGATTCGATTCTAGCCACTGGAGGGGATTGGATGGCGTACAACCGCAGGAGCCGGCTCATCACGCAAGGCGTCGCGCGCTCACCGAACCGGGCAATGCTGCGCGCGGTCGGATTCAAGGACGGCGATTTCGAAAAGCCGATCATCGGCGTCGCGAACGGCCACTCGACGATGAATCCGTGCAACGCCGGCATTCAGCCCCTCGTCGAACGCGCGATCGCCGCGCTGGAAGATGCGGGCGCGAAACCGCAGATGTTCGGCTTCCCGACGGTGACCGACGGCATCGGCATGGGGACCGAGGCGATGAAGTATTCGCTCATCTCCCGCGAAGTGATCGCCGACGCGATCGAGACCTCGGTGAACGGCCAGGCGATGGATGGCGCGCTGGTCGTCGGCGGCTGCGACAAGAACATGCCGGGCGGAATGATCGCGCTCGCGCGCATGAACGTGCCGGGCCTTTTCGTCTACGCCGGCACGATCAAGCCGGGGACCTGGAAGGGCGAGACGCTCACCATCGTCAGCCCGTTCGAAGCCGTGGGTGCCTTCACTGCAGGCAAGATGGCCGAAGAGGATTTCATCGGCATCGAGAAAAACGCCTGCCCGAGCGTCGGCGCCTGCGGCGGCATGTACACGGCGAACACGATGTCGTCGTCGTTCGAAGCGCTCGGGATGAGCCTGCTTGGCTCCTCGCAAATGGCTTCGCCGGACACCGAGAAGGCCGATTCCGCGGCGCAATCCGCGCGCGTGCTGGTCGAGGCGGTGCGCAAGGACTTGAAGCCGCGCGACATCATCACCCGCAAGTCGATCGAGAACGCGATCGCGCTCGTCATGGCAACCGGCGGTTCGACGAACGCAGTGCTGCATTACCTTGCCATCGCCAAGGCGGCCGGCGTGAAGTGGTCGATCGACGACTTCGAGCGCATCCGCCGCAAGGTCCCGGTGTTGTGCGACTTGAAGCCCTCCGGACGCTTCGTCGCCGTCGACCTGCATCGCGCGGGCGGCGTGCCGCAGGTGCTCAAGGTGCTGCTCGAGCATGGCGCGCTGCATGGTGAATGCAGGACGATCACCGGCCGCACACTCGAGCAGGAACTGGCGGATGTTCCGGCCAAGCCGCGCGCCGACCAGCAAGTGATTCGCGATTGGTCCAACCCGCTTTATGCGCAGGGCCACCTGGCGATCCTGCGTGGCAACCTGGCGACCGAAGGTTGCGTCGCCAAGATCACCGGTCTGAAGAACCCGTCGATCACCGGTCCGGCCCGCGTTTTCGATTCGGAGAACGCGTGCATGAAAGCCATCATGGCGAAGAAAATCCGGCCGGGCGACGTCATCGTGATCCGCTATGAGGGGCCGAAAGGCGGGCCGGGCATGCAGGAGATGCTAGCGCCCACTTCGGCGCTCATCGGCCAAGGACTTGGCGAGTCGGTCGGATTGCTGACCGACGGACGGTTTTCGGGCGGCACTTGGGGAATGGTCGTCGGGCATGTGGCGCCGGAAGCGTACGTCGGCGGCACCATTGCGCTCGTGAAGGAAGGCGACTCGATCACGATCGACGCCAAGAAGCGCCTCATCCAGCTCAACGTTTCCGCCAGGGAACTCGCGACGCGACGAAAGAAATGGAAGGCGCCGAAGCCGCGCTACACCACCGGCCTGATGGCGAAGTACATGAAGCTCGTCTCGAGCGCTTCCGAAGGCGCCGTAACCAGCTAGAAGCCGGATCCCGGTTCTTTCAGAAATTCGATCTCGGCCGCGGTGCTTTCGCGGCCGAGGATGGCGTTGCGGTGCGGAAACCGCCCGAAACGACGCACGATCTCCCAATGCTTGCGCGCCCACTCGAAATTCGGGTTGCCGGCAAACAACTCCAACGCCCGCTCCTGGTCCGCCAGGCTTTCGCTGTGCTCGAACGGCAGGTAGACGAAGGTGCGCTGCACGTCGCTCATGGACCGATCGAGGCCGGTGTCGACCGCATGCTTGGCCGCATCGAGCGCCATTGCGTCGGTTGAAAATGCCTTCGCCGTGCCGCGGAACATGTTGCGCGGGAACTGGTCCAGAAGGATGATCAGCGCGAGACAATCGCCGGGCGAATGCCGCCAGTCGGCCAGCTCTCCCGCGGCCGCAACCTCATGCAGCGCCAGAAAACGCCGGGCGATTTCGGCATCGAACGCAGGATCCTTCTGGAACCACTCCTTGCGCGGCTCCTCACCCCGAAACCAGAAATCGAGCACTGCCTGCGCGCGCGGATCGTTCGTCGGTGGACGGCTCATGCGAAGGGATGATGCCTGAATGCCGAACCGGCTGGCACAGGAAACCTCGCCCTATCTGCAGCAGCATGCCGGGAACCCGGTCGACTGGTACCCGTGGGGCGAAGAAGCGCTCGCACGCTCGCGCGCCGAAGACAAGCCGATCCTGCTCTCGATCGGGTACTCCGCTTGCCACTGGTGCCATGTCATGGCGCACGAAAGCTTCGAAGATCCGCAGATTGCGGCGCTGATGAATCGCGATTTCGTCAACGTGAAGGTCGATCGCGAAGAGCGTCCGGATCTCGACCACATCTACCAGACCGCGCACCAGATGCTGGCGCAGGGAGCGGGCGGCTGGCCGCTGACGATGTTCCTGTCCCCGGAAGGCACCCCTTTTCTGGGCGGCACGTATTTCCCGAAGACTGCTCGCTATGGGCGGCCCGGGTTCGCCGAGCTCCTGCAGAAGGTCGCGCGCCTGTGGCGCGAGCGGCGCAAGGACATCCGGGCGCAGGACGAGCAGGTAAGACTTGCCTTCTCCAGCCTGAATCCGGCTGCGGACGGACCGGCGACGCTTGATGCGGGTCCGCTGCAGAGCGCCCTTGCAAACCTGCGTGCAAGTTTCGATGCCCGTTTCGGCGGCTTCGGCGCTGCGCCCAAGT
>DASUMM010000247.1:0-4049 GCA_036277655.1 Burkholderiales bacterium
AAATGTCCTCGAAAGACGCACCGAAACCCGAGGCAGCATCGCAGTCGGGCAAGAAGTAGGGAACCGCAGCTGAGGCTGATTCAGCGGAGCTAGGCTAGACGCCCTCGACCAGAATCAGCTTGCCCTGCGAAGCGCGCTTGCGCAGCGCAAGGGCAGGCGCGTAGTCCTCGGAGTGGTACCAGGCGCGGGCGCGCTCCATCGACGGAAATTCCAGGACGACGAGCCGCGGCGGCGACCATTCGCCTTCCTTCGATTCCACCGCGCCGCCGCGCACGAGGAAGCGCCCGCCGTACTTTTCGACGGTGGCGGGAACCATCTTGCGGTACTCGTCATAGAGCTTCGGATCGGTGACGTTCACTTCGGCGATCACATAGGCAGGCATGGAATCCTCCGCAGGGCTCAGCGTACGAGCGTAATGGCGAGGCCGGCGAGCGCGCAAGCGCCGATCACCGGGATGATGCCGGCCTTGAAGCGAAAGAGCGCGACGAGCGCAACGGCGCCGATCAGCGCCGAGGGCCCGTCGAGCCCGCCGGCGAAGCCTTTCGGCCACAACACATGCCAGGCGAAGAACACCGCCAGGTTGACGATTACGCCGACCACTGCCGCGGTGATGCCGGTGAGCGGCGCGGTGAAGCGCAACTTTCCGTGTGTCGTCTCGATGAACGGCGCGCCGACGAAGATGAACACGAACGACGGCAGGAACGTGAAGAACGCTGCCACCAGCGCGCCGGCGGTGCCCGCCCAGAACAGCGCATCGGCGCCGAACAATTCCTTCGTCCAGGCACCGACGAAGCCGACGAACGCCACCACCATGATCAGCGGCCCGGGCGTCGTCTCGCCGAGTGCAAGTCCGTCGATCATCTGCGCTGCCGTCAGCCACTGGTAGTGCTCGACCGCGCCCTGGTAGACGTACGGCAGCACCGCGTAGGCGCCGCCGAACGTCAGCAGCGCTGCCTTGGTGAAGAACCACCCCATCTGCGCGAGATCGCTCGACCAGCCGAACGCGAACACCAGGAACCCGATCGCCATCGCCCAGATCGCGACGCCGGCTGCGGCATGACCCCAGAGCCGTGACCAGGTGAAGCGGGCATGCTCGGGAATCGGCGTCTGCTCGTCGATGAGGGCGGGGCCGGACGTCGATCTGGCGCCCGCATGCCCGCCGCCGGTTGCGAATATGTGCGGCGCGAAGCGCCCCCCCAGCATGCCGATGAGCGCCGCCGCGAGCACGATCGCCGGGAACGGGACGTCGAACGCAAAGATGGCGACGAACGCCGCCGCGGCGATGAGCCACAGCGCCGGATGCTTGAGCGCGCGCGAGCCGATGCGCCACGCTGCGGCGAGCACCACGGCGACGATTGCCGGCTTGATGCCATAGAAGATGCCGGCGACCGCCGGCACGCTGCCGTAGGCAAGGTAGATCCACGAAAGCGCGATCAGGATGAACACCGAAGGCAGCACGAAGAGACTGCCCGCGACGATGCCGCCCCACGTGCGATGCATCATCCAGCCGATGTAGGTCGCGAGCTGCGTCGCTTCCGGCCCCGGCAGCACCATGCAGTAGTTCAGTGCGTGCAGGAACCGGGTCTCGGAAATCCAGCGCCGGCGCTCGACCAGTTCGCTATGCATGATCGCGATCTGGCCGGTCGGCCCGCCAAAGCTGATGAAGCCGAGCTTCCACCAGAAGCGGAACGCTTCGGCGAACGAGACGGGGGGCGGCGTGGCGTGCGCGCTAAGCGGTGCAGGTGCGTCCAATGCGCTCTCCTTCAGCGTTTTGCAGACCTTGGACGCACGGGCGTCTTGACGAGCGGGGAGCCTGCGATCCCCGCGAGCGGCGAAGAATGCGCCGCCGCGCGAGCCGCTGTCAACCGGCCGCCTTGCGCGGCCGCGCGAGCCAGCCGAGCGCTGCGGCGAGCGTTTCGCGCGCACCGGCGTTCGATGCGTCGTACCCGGGCAGCTTCTGCACGCATTCCGCAAATTGCGCGCCTCGCAGCACCTCGAGCAGCGCCTGCAACGGTGGCTCGCGCAGCGAGCGCCGCGTCGCCGCGAGGTAATAACGCTCGGTCGCAAGCGGCACGAAGTCGAGCTTGTGGCGCGCGGCGGCCGCGCGCAAGCCGAAGCCTGCGTCGGCGCGCCCGCCCGCAACTTCGGCAGCGATCGCCAGATCGAGATCGTCCCGCCCGGCGCCGCCTGGTGCGCGGTTGATGAACCGCACGCCGGGGCGAGCGAGGTCGTGCACGCTGCGGATGCGGGCGCCCGGGCGCACGATGATGCCTTGCTCTCGCGCGACGAAATGCACCAGCTGGTGCTTGCGCGGGTCGAGCCAGCGTCCGAGCGAAGCGGCGGCGGCCGCAGCGCGGGGCAGCGCGTCGGCGACATGGAAGCCGGCCAGATCGCACTCGCCGCGCGCAAGCGAAGAGAGCGATTCATCGGCGCCGCGAAACGCAATCTCCAGGCGCACGCGCGAAGCACACAGGCGCGCCAGTTCCGGCAACAGCAGGTCGTGACTCGCCCGCAGCGTGAGCGCGGGCAGCCGCGTGGAGACGGCCGGCTCGAGCATCGCACGCACTTCGGAACGGAGTTTTTCGAACTGCCGCTCGAGTGTGGTGCGGACATGCGCATCGGCCTGCAGCAACCGCTCGCCAAGCGGCGTGAGGCGGGCGCCGCGACCGCGTTGCAGCTCCACCACCGGCGCGCCGAGCGCTCGCGCCCCGGCCCCGAGCAGCCCCCAGGCATGGCGGTAGGAGACGCCCGCCGCCTGCGCGGCTTGGCGCAGCGAATCCGAGCGCGACAGCGCCTCGAGCAGCCGCAGCAGCGCGCGACCGTGCCGTGGCGGCAAGCCGTTGCCGGAGAGCCAGCGCAGCTCCGGCTCGAAGCCGGTTTCCATAGGAACGCCCATGCCTATTTCGGTCGGATCAACCGTTCGACTACAGTAGCTTCCACCGGAACTTTATGCAAACGAAAACATAATGGAGGGGTTGCTGCAGGCGATGGGGCGCGCGTTCGCACTGCTCGTCTCCGGCGATTCCGCGCTCGGCGCGATCGTACGGCTCAGCCTGGAGGTGAGTCTCGCGGCGGTCGCTTGCGCGACGTTGCTCGGTTTGCCGCTGGGTGCTGCGATCGCGGTCGGACGCTTTCCCGGGCGCCGGGCAATCGTGGTGCTGCTCAATGCGCTGATGGGCCTGCCGCCGGTCGTGGTCGGCCTCTTCGTCTATCTGATGCTTTCGCGTGCCGGGCCGCTCGGCGACTTCGGACTGCTCTTCACGCCGCCGGCCATGGTGATTGCGCAGGCAATCCTGGTGCTGCCGATCATCGCCGCGCTTTGCCGCCAGGCGGTCGAGGATGCCTGGCTCGAGTACGAGGAACAACTGCGCTCGCTCGGCGCGCGCAGGTTCGGCGCCGCATTGACGCTCCTCTGGGATATCCGCTTCTCGCTCGTCACCGCGGTGCTGGCCGGACTGGGACGAGCGTCTGCCGAGGTGGGCGCGGTGATGATCGTCGGCGGCAACATCGACGGCGTGACGCGCGTGATGACGACCACGATCGCGCTCGAGACCTCGAAAGGGGATCTGCCGCTTGCGCTCTCGCTCGGCATCGTGCTGATCGCGCTCGTGCTTGCGCTCAATGCGCTGGCGCAGCTCGTGAAGGACGCCGCGCAGCGGCGCTATGGCTGATGGCGGCGGACGCACGCATCCTGCCGCTTTCGCTGCACGAGGTGAGCTTCGTCGCCGGCGAGCGCGCCATCATCGACCGCGTTTCGCTTCGGCTCGAGGCCGGTCCGTGCACGATTCTGCTCGGCGCCAACGGCGCCGGGAAGAGCGTGCTGATGCGCCTGATGCACGGGCTGCTCGCGCCCACCTCCGGCGACATCACGTGGAGCGATGCAGATGCCGAGCGCTGCCGGCGCCTGCAGGCGATGGTGTTCCAGCGCCCGGTGCTGCTACGACGCAGCGCCCTTGCCAACGTGACCTATGCGCTCAAGCTCGCCCGTGTCGGACGCAGCGAGCGCGAGCGACTTGCGCTGGAGGCGCTCGAAAGCGTCGGCCTTTCGC
>DASUMM010000248.1:0-3401 GCA_036277655.1 Burkholderiales bacterium
CGGGCTCGCCTTGGTAACGCCGCCGTTCAATCCCGCCTGGAATGCCGCGTGCAGGTCGCCTTCGAAGTCGATTTCGCCGTCGATGTATCCCTCGAGCAAGCCGATGTGGCCGTACGCGGCGATCGCCCATTCGGCGGCGCGCGTGCGAAAGCGGAGCGAAAAACGCAGCGGCTCTTCGCGATTGCGGTAGGTGGTGCCGTCGGCGAAGGTCACCGCAAACGCGAACGGCACGCTCTGTCCCATCTTGCCGAACTGCTGGGCAACGATCGATCTCATGCGGACTCCTGGAGCACGCGCAGCAACGCGCGCACGATCAGTCGCGGACTCCCAGCACGTTGTACGCGGTGACCGCGCGCTGGAAACCGCGCAACGAAAGCTCGCCGACCGGCTCCACCTGCAGCCGCTCCTCGACTTTGCCGAAAACGCGCTGCGGGATCAGCACCTGCCCGGCCTTGGCCTCGCTGCAAAGACGCGCCGAAAGATTGGTGACCGGCCCGATGGCGCCGTAGTCGCGCCGCTCCTCGAAGCCGATGGCGCCGAGCGTCGCGTAGCCGTTGGCGATGCCGACGCCGAATCCCAGGTCGTGGCCGCGCTTCTTCCAGCCCGCCGCCAGCGCGCCGACGCTGTCGCGCATCTCGAGTGCCATGCGGATGGCGGCCATCTCGTGCTCGGCGAGCGGAATCGGGTCGTTGAAGAGAATCATCACGCCGTCGCCGGCGAAATGCTCGATGGTGCCTTCGTGCGCCATCACGATGCGCCCGATCTCGGCGTGATAGGCACGCAGCACATCCATCGCTTCCTCCGGCTCCGCGGTTTCGCTGAACACGGTAAACCCGCGCAGATCGGTGAAGACCACGGTGATCTCGCGCCGGTGCGTCTTCAGCGGATCGTCCACTTCGCCCGAAAGGATCAGCTCGCCGATGCGCGGCGAGACGAAGCGGCGCAGGCGCCCGAAACGCTCCAGCTCCTTCACCTGCTCGGCAACGCGCTGCTCGAGGCTTGCGTTGAGCGCGCCAAGCTCGTCATAGAGCTGCTTGATGCGCAGCAACGACTTCACGCGTGCCAGCAATTCGGGCTGGTTGATCGGCTTGGTGAGGAAGTCGTCGGCGCCCGCGTCCAGGCCCTTGACGCGCTCCTGGGTCGGGTCGAGCGAGGTCACCATGACGACCGGCAGCACGCCGTTGGTTGTATCGGCGCGGATGGCGCGACACACGTCGTAGCCGTTCATGCCCGGCATCATGATGTCGAGCAACACCAGATCGGGCCGCTCGGCCGCGAGCTTCTTCAGCCCTTCTTCGCCGTTCGCTGCGGTGACGACGTCGTAGCCCTTGACCGTCAGCAGGTCCGCCAGCAGCTTGACGTTCGCGGGCGTATCGTCGATGACGAGAATCCTGGCCTTGCGGGTCACGCGGCTCCTTTGCCGCGATCGGCGGCAAGCGTATCGGCGATGCTGGCGATGAACTCCTTCAGGTTGATCGGCTTGGAGACGAAGCCGTCGAACCCCGCGCCCATGATCTCCTTGCGATCCTGCGGCATGACCGAGGCGGTGAACGCCAGCACCGGGATGCCGCTCGTTTCCGGCGCGGCGCGGATGCGCTTCAGCGCCTCGATGCCGTTCATGCCGGGAAGGTGGATGTCCATCAGGATCAGGGCCGGCTTCTGCTCGGCGACCAGCGGCAAGCCGGCCTCGGCGGACTCGGCCTCGATGGTGCGGTAGCCCTTCACGCGCAGGATGTCGCGCGCGAGCTTCAGGTTCTTGTCGTTGTCCTCGACGATGAGGATCAGTTCATTGGCCATGGCGGAGCGGCAGAGTGAAGGTGAAGGTCGAGCCCTTGCCGGGCGTGCTCGCGAGCCGGATCTCGCCCCCGTGCAGCTCGACGAAGCGCTTGGTGAGCGCGAGGCCCAGGCCGGTGCCCTCGGCCTTGCGCGTGTAATCCCGTCCTACCTGCTTGAATTCCTCGAACACCGCGCTCTGGTCCTCCGCGGCGATGCCGACCCCGGTGTCGGTGACCGACACTTCGACGGCGGAGCCGTTCATCTTGGCTGCGACGCCGACCTTACCGCCTTCGGGCGTGAACTTCACCGCATTCGAGAGCAGGTTGAGCATGATCTGTTTGAACTTCCGCTCGTCGGCGCGGAAGGTGCCAAGGGTCGGGTCGACCTGCATGCCGAGGTCGATGCCGTGGCGTTGCGCGCGCTCCTTCACGAGCGTCATCGCGTTCTGCAGCGCCGCCGGCAGGTCGAAATCCGCCAGATCGAGCTCCATCCGGCCGGCTTCGATCTTGGAGAGGTCGAGGATGTCGTTGATGAGCGTCAGCAGATGCCGGCCCGAAGAGTGGATGTCGCGCACGTACTCGGCCTGCTTTTCGTTCAACTCGCCGAAGTAGCGCTCGTCGAGCACCTCGGAAAAGCCGATGATCGCATTGAGCGGGGTGCGCAGCTCGTGCGACATGTTGGCGAGGAACTCCGATTTGTGCCGGTTGGCGATCTCGAGCTGGCGGCTCTTGTCGCGGATCTCGTTGAAGAGGCGCACGTTCTCGATCGCGATCACGGCCTGGTCGGAGAACGTCTGCAGCAGCGCGATCTCCTTTTCGTCGAACGCCCCGGCAGCCGGACGCAGGACCGAGATGGCGCCGATGGGTTTGTCCTCCCGCATCAGCGGGGTGAAGAGCCCCGAGCGATAGATCTTCGCCAGCCGCGCGAGGCGCGGGAACTCCTGCGCCGCCCGGTCGAGGTCGGGCAGATGCAGGGGGCGGGCCTCCAGGATGCAAGTGGCAAGCCCGCTCGCGCGATCCATCGCCATCTGGTAGGTATCCTTTTCGTCCGAATCGCCGACGCTCGCGCGCACTTCGATCTTGTCATCGTGTGCGAGCGCCAGCGCGACGCGGCTCTGCGGGAAGAGCGCATGGCAATGCTTGACGATCGCGTCGAAGATCGGCTGCACGTCGGTCGGCGAAGCGCTGATCGCACGCAGGATCTCGGCAGTTGCGGTCTGCTGGTCGAGCGTATCCTTCAACTCCGCGGTGCGCTCTTCGACCTTGCGCTCGAGGCCCGCGTACGACTCCTTCAGCTCCGCCGCCATCTTGTTGAACTGCTCGGCGAGCTGCTGCAGTTCGTCTCCCGTGCGCACGTCGATGCGCTGGTTCAGGTCGCCCGCGCCGATTGCGGCGGCGCCGTCCTGCAGCGCGCGGATCGGGTTGGTCATGCGCTTGGCGAACACCAGGCCGGCCAGGATCGACAGCAGCAGGCCCGCGACCAGCAGCGCGCCGCTGCGCGCAAGGGACGCATACAGCGGCTGGTACGCCTCGGCGGTCGGCTGCTCGACGAACACATACCAGTCCAGGCGCTCGATATGCGCCGATGCGGTGATCACGCTGCGGCCGCTTCGATCGCGCGCCTCG
>DASUMM010000249.1:0-2969 GCA_036277655.1 Burkholderiales bacterium
GCTCATGCACCAGGCCGAGCTGGTCGTACTCGATCGGCAGGCCCTCGAGCAGCCGCATCATCGCTTCGGTGCAGGAAAGGTCGATCTCCTGCCCGGGCGCGTCCGGATGCTTCATGCGGTGCAGGAGCGCAAGCAGCACGCCGAACGCGCCGAACACGCCGCTGATCGGATCGCCGATCGGATAGCTCGGATGCGTGGGCGCACCGCCCGGCTCACCGGTGATGTAGGTAAGTCCGGAGTACGCTTCGAAGAGCCGCGCGAAGCCGGCGTAGTTGCGGTAGGGGCCGGTCTGGCCGAAGCCGGTCACGCGCAGGATGATGAGCGTGGGCTTGCGTTTCCACAGCGTTTCGCGATCGAGACCCCAGCGATCGAGCGTGCCCGGGCGGTAGTTCTCCACCAGCACGTCGAAATGCGGCAGCAGCCGCTTGAAGAGATCCTGTCCCTCGGGCTTGCGCAGATCGAGCGTGATCGCGCGCTTGTTGCGGTTCACCGCCTTCCACAGCAGCGACTTGCCGTCCTTGTGCGGCGGCATTCCGCGCAGCGCATCGCCGCCGCCGGGCAACTCCGCTTTCACGACCTCGGCGCCGAAATCGCCGAGCAATCCGGCGGCGAACGGGCCGGCGATGACGTTGGAGATGTCGAGGACCCGCAGGCCCGCGAGCGCGCTCACTCGCAGCCCAGCCCCCGTGCGGCTAGCTGCTCGATCTGGCTTTGCGAAAAGCCCCAGTCGCGCAAGGCGGCAAGGCCACCTTCGCCGCGCTCCGGCGGCGCACGACGAACTGCGCCCGGCGTGCGCGAATAGCGCGGTGCGGGCGCCGGTTGCTCGACGTTCGCGACCGTGACGAAGCTCGCGCGTGCGACGTTGTGCGGCTCGCGCCGTGCCTCGGAAAACGTCAGCACCGGGGCGAAGCAGGCGTCCGAGCCTTCGAACGCGGCACACCATTCGGCCTGGCTTTTCGACTTGAAGATTGCGCTGAAGCGCGCGCGCAGCTTGGGCCAGCCCTGCACGTCGTATTGCTGGGGCAAATCTTCCTTCTCGAGACCAAGGCGCTGCAGCAGATCGGCGTAGAACTTCGTCTCGATTGCGCCGATGGAGACATGGCGCCCATCCTTCGTCTCGTAGACGTCGTACCAGGGCGCGCCGGTGTCGAGGATATTCACGCCGCGCTCCTCGCGCCAGCGCTTGGCGGCGAGCATTCCCGAGAACATTGCTGCGAGGAGCGAAGCGCCGTCGACCATCGCGGCATCGACCACCTGGCCGCGGCCGGAACGCCCGGCCTCGAGGAGCGCACAGGCAATGCCGAACCCGAGCAGCATGCCGCCGCCGCCGAAATCGCCCACCAAATTGAGCGGCGGCACCGGCGCTTCGCCCTTGCGTCCGAAGGCGGCGAGCACGCCGGCGAGCGCAATGTAGTTGATGTCGTGCCCGGCGCGCGCGGCGAGCGGACCCTCCTGGCCCCACCCCGTCATGCGACCGTAGACGAGCCGCGCGTTCCTTGCCAGCGCGACGTCGGGACCGAGCCCGAGGCGCTCCATCACGCCGGGACGGAACCCTTCGATCAGCGCATCGGCGCGGCCGATCAGGTCGAGCGCCGCCGGCAGGCCGTCTTTCGATTTCAGGTCGAGCGTGACCGAGCGCTTGCCGCGCATCATCACGTCGTTCCAGCGCTCGCGCTTGAGGCCCAGATCGCTCGCCGCCGGCCGGTCGACGAGGATCACGTCTGCGCCCATGTCGGCGAGCAGCATGCCGGCGAACGGCCCGGGGCCGATCGCCTCGAATTCGAGCACCCGGATGCCGGAGAGCGGTCCGCTCATTGCTCGAGCTGGACGCCGACTTCGCGAATGACCGCGCCCCAGCGGTCGTACAGATCGCGCGCGACGCGCGCCATTTCCGCCGGCGGCATGCCGGAGGCTTCCGAGCCGCCCTTGGCGAACAACTCCTTCACGTCGGGATGCTGGATCGCTTTGGCGAGCGGCGCGTACACCGCTTCGACGAGCGCTGGCGGCATGTTGGCCGGCCCCCAGAACCACAGGTATCCCCACATGCCGACGTCGTAGCCCTGCTCGCGCATCGTCGGCAGGTCCGGCAACGCGGCGGCGCGCGTTTCCGAAGCGGTCGCAAGCAGCTTCACCTTGCCGGTCTTGGCATTGGAGATCGCCGTGGTGGGTCCATCGAAGAAGAGCTGCGCCACGCCGGAAAGGTGATCGCGCATGGCGTCACCGCTTCCCTTGTACGGCACATGCACGATGTCGATGCCCGCCAGGCGCTTGAATTTCTCGCCGTTCAGGTGCGACGTCGAGCCGGCGCCGAACGAGGCGAAGTTGAGCTTGCCCGGATTCGCTTTCGCGTACTGGACGAGTTCCTTCACCGTGTTGAAAGGCATCGACACATGCGCAGTCAGGATCGTGTTCGACTTGGCGCCTGCGGTGATCGGGGTGAAGTCCTTGAACGGATCCCACGGCGGCACCTTGAAGACGTGCGGGTTCTGCACGTGCGTGGCAATCGTGTAGAGCAGCGTGTGGCCGTCGGGTGCCGCCTTCTGCACTTCGCGCGCACCGATGATGGTCGAGCCGCCGGCCTTGTTCTCGACGATCACCGGATGGCCGCCGAGAGCCTCGCTCGCCTTCTGCGCGATCGCGCGCGCCTGGATGTCGGTCTGCCCGCCCGCCGCGAACGGTACGACGAAGCGGATCGGCTTGCCGGCGATCGGAAACTGCTGCGCGGGAACTGCGCTCGCAAAGAGCGCCGCACACAATGCAAGGGCCAGTCGAATCATCGGATTCCCTCTTCCAGGGATACGCTATCCTAGCAAGAAGGCGCCATGGCGGAACTCTATCTGGTGCGGCACGCACAGGCTTCGTTCGGCACCGAGGACTATGATCGCCTGAGCGAGCTCGGCCGCCGCCAGGCGCGCTGGCTCGGCGAGTATTTCGCCGAGCGCGGCATGCGCTTCGATCGAGTCGTGACC
>DASUMM010000250.1:0-13253 GCA_036277655.1 Burkholderiales bacterium
CGGCCAGGCCGACGACGGCTACGTGCTCGAGTGGCGCAACTTCGACGCCGGCACGAACGCGTTTGCCTCCAACATGGACCCGAAGGCGAAACAGCCGCGCTTCATGTTCGACGAGAAGAAGGTCGGCAAAAAGGCGGTGACCGAGTCCGAGCTGGCGAAGCCCGCCATCCTGCTGCGGGATGTGAACGCCGTTGCGTTCGATCCGAACGCCGGCTGGAAAGAAGGCGACCTGCTGCCGCAATACATGGTGAGCGACAAGCTTGCCACCGGCTCCGCTGCGGACAACAAAGCGGCCAAGGGCACCTGGAAGGACGGCGTGTGGACGGTCGTTTGGGCGCGGCCGATGAACCTCGCCAATCCAGACGACAAAGCGCTGAAGGAAGGCAAGTCGTACAACTTCGGCTTCGCAGTGCACGACGACAACATCACGACGCGGGGACATCACGTGTCGTTCCCGGTTAGCGTCGGCTTCGGAGCGAAGGCGGAAATTCAGGCAACGAAATTGAAGTAACGCCCCCGCAGCACTGAGGGCGCCCGGACCGATAGCCCGGGCGCCCCTGCCATTCTTGCGCGCGGCCTACGCCAGCTTGCCGTGGCAGTGCTTGTATTTCTTGCCCGAGCCGCACGGGCACGGCTCGTTGCGACCGACCTTGGTCGCTGCACGCATGGTGGGGCGCTTCTTTACCGCGGCGCTCGCCAGGGCGACGTCGCCATTGGAGCCTTCGTCGCCTTCTTCGGCCACGCTGTCCGAGGAAGGATGGACCGTGCGCACGTTCTCGACGTGCGTTTCCTCGTCCGGCCGGATGTCTTCCTGGGTGCGGATCTGCACCGCGATCAGCGTCTTCGTCACTTCGAGCTTCACCGCCTCGAGCATCGCGCCGAAGAGCTCGAACGCCTCTCGCTTGTACTCCTGCTTCGGGTTCTTCTGCGCATAACCACGCAAGTGGATGCCTTGCCGCAGGTGATCGAGCGCCGCCAGATGCTCGCGCCAGTGCCCGTCCAGGATCTGCAGCATCACGTAGCGCTCATACTGGCGGAACGAGCTTTCCGCGCCGGCCGGGATCTTTGCGGCGTACGCTTCGCCGGCGCGTTCGATGATGCGCTCGAGAAGTGCGTCGTCGCCAAGCTCGGGCTCCTTCGCAAGCCACGCGCCGAGCGGCAGCTCCAGGCCCAGCTCTGCCTTGAGCGCGTTCTCCAGGCCCGGCACGTCCCATTGCTCTTCGACGGTTTCCTCGGGGACGAACTGGCGAAACAGGTCGCCCACTACGCCAGCGCGCAGGTCCGAAAGGCGCGGCGAGATGTCTTCCGATTCCAGAAGCTCGTTGCGCAGCGCGTAGATCGTCTTGCGCTGATCGTTGGCCACGTCGTCGTACTCGAGCAGCTGCTTGCGGATGTCGAAGTTGCGCGCCTCGACCTTGCGCTGCGCGCTCTCGAGCGAGCGCGACACCATGCGGTGCTCGATCGGCTCGCCTTCGGGCATCTTCAGCATCACCATGATCCGGTTGATGCGCTCGCCGGCGAAGATGCGCAGCAGCGAATCCTCGAGCGAGAGATAGAAGCGCGAGCTGCCGGGATCGCCCTGGCGTCCCGAGCGGCCGCGCAGCTGGTTGTCGACCCGACGCGACTCGTGCCGCTCGGTGCCGATGATGTGCAGCCCGCCTTCCTTGATCACCAGGTCGTGCAGCTCCTGCCATTCGCTGCGCAGCTGCTGCACCCGAGCGGCCTTCTCCTCGACCGACAGGTCGGGCGAGGCTTCGATCAGCTCGCATTGCTTCTCGACGTTGCCGCCGAGCACGATGTCGGTGCCGCGGCCGGCCATGTTGGTGGCGATCGTGATCATCTTCGGCCGCCCCGCCTGGGCGACGATCTGCGCTTCCTTGGCGTGCTGCTTTGCGTTCAGCACCTGGTGCGGCAGCTTTTCCTTCTGCAGCTGCCCGGAGATCAGCTCGGAGTTCTCGATCGACGTCGTGCCCACGAGCACCGGCTGCCCGCGGGTGTGGCAGCTCCGGATGTCGGCGGTGATCGCGGCGTATTTCTCCTTCGCCGTGCGGAAAACCTGGTCGTGGCGATCGTCGCGGATCATCGGCTTGTGCGTCGGAATGACGGCCACTTCCAGGCCATAGATTTCCTGGAACTCGTAGGCCTCGGTGTCGGCGGTGCCGGTCATGCCCGCGAGCTTGCGGTACATGCGGAAATAGTTCTGGAACGTGATCGACGCCAGCGTCTGATTCTCGCTCTGGATCTGCACGCCTTCCTTCGCCTCGACCGCCTGGTGCAGGCCGTCGGACCAGCGCCGGCCGTGCATCATGCGGCCGGTGAACTCGTCGACGATGATGATCTGCCCTTCCTGCACGACATACTGCTGGTCGCGGTGGAACAGGTGGTGGGCGCGCAGCGCGGCATAGAGCTGGTGCACCAGGTTGATGTAGGCAGGCTCGTACAGGCTCGCGCCCTGCGGCAGCAATCCGATTCGCGCGAGGATTTCCTCGGCCTTTGCATGGCCGGCTTCCGACAGCAGGATCTGATGGTTCTTCTCGTCGACGAAGAAGTCGCCCGGCGGATCCGGCTGGTCGGGCTTCTTCTCCTCCTTCTGGCGCGTCAGCAGCGGCGCCACTTCGTTCATGCGGAGGTAGATCTCGGTGCGATCCTCCGCCTGCCCGGAGATGATCAGCGGCGTGCGCGCCTCGTCGATCAGGATCGAGTCGACCTCGTCGACGATCGCGTACGTCAGCCCGCGCTGGAAGCGCTCCTCGACGTGCATCGCCATGTTGTCGCGCAGATAGTCGAAGCCGAACTCGTTGTTGGTGCCGTACGTCACGTCTGCGGCGTACGCGTTGCGCTTGTCGGCCGGCTCCATCTGGGGGATGTTCACGCCGACCCGCAGGCCGAGAAAGCCGTAGATCTTTCCCATCCATTCGGCGTCGCGCTGCGCAAGGTAGTCGTTCACCGTGACCACGTGCACGCCGCGGCCGGTAAGCGCGTTCAGATAGACCGGAAGCGTCGCGACCAGCGTCTTTCCCTCGCCGGTGCGCATCTCGGCGATCTTGCCGTAGTGCAGGACCATCCCGCCGACGAGCTGCACGTCGAAGTGACGCATCCGGACGGTGCGCTTGCCGGTCTCCCGCACCACGGCGAACGCTTCCGGCAGCAGCTCTTCCAGGCCTTCCTTTTCGGCTGCGGCTTTCTCTGCTTCCGGGGCGGCTTCGATTTTTTTCGCCAGCCGCGCGCGGAACTCGTCGGTCTTGGCGCGCAGTTGCGCATCGGAGAGCCGCGAGATTTCCGGCTCGAGCGCGTTGATTTTCGCAACCGTGCGGCCGTACTGCTTGAGCAGGCGCTCGTTACGGCTGCCGAAGATCTTCGTGAGGACGTTGGTGATCATGAATGCGGGGGTGCAAGGCGCCTCTAACCCCCGGAAAAGACAAAAAGTTTATCACGCCGGGCGGCCTGCCCGGCGTTGCTACCGCGCGCTCGCCACCTCGCTCGGCACTCGCGGGGATTTCTGCTTCGAAGCTAGCAGGAAGCGCGCCGGATTCTGTGCGGCTCCCTTCAAGCGCACCTCGAAGTGCAGATGCGGTCCGGTCGAGCGGCCGCTGTTGCCGACTTCGCCGATCTTGCGCCCGCGATGCACGAGCGCGCCTTCCTCGACCAGCATCTTCGAAAGATGCGCGTAGCGCGTGACGAGGTCGTTGCTATGGTCGAGATCGATCACGTAACCGTATTGTGGGTGATAACCGGCGAATTGGACGACGCCGCCAGCGGCGGCGACCACCGGCGTGCCGGCGTCGGCGATGAAATCGATGCCTTCATGCATCGCATGCTGTCCGCTGATCGGATCGATGCGCATGCCAAAGCTCGACGCATTGAAATGCGCCTGGACCGGCAGCATCGTCGGCAGCAGCTTCTGGTTCACCGTGTTCAGGAACAACTGCGCATCCAGCGTGCTCAGCAGGTCCGTTCGCTGCTCGACGTCGCGCGACACGGCAGCGACGCGCTGCGCCAGCTGCGGCAGCGTAAGGTCCTGCGGCGCGATGGCGCTCGCCTGCGCACCGCCCATGCCGAAGGGGTCCGAAAAACGGAAATCCTGCGGCAGGACACCGGTCAGCGCCGATAGCCGCTCGCCCAGCGCATCGAGCCGCAGGAGTTGCGCCTGCATCTCGCCCAACTTGATCGCCATTGCGTTCAGGTTCTGCTGCAGGAACTGCCGCGCCCGCTCGTTCTCCCGCTGCTCGGTTTCGGCGAGTAGTTGCCGGACTGCAGGCAGGCGCAATTCGAGGGCCAGGTGGATGCCCGCGGAATAAAGGGCGGCAGCGAGCGCGCCCGCCACGGCGACGAGGGAGGCCGCAGAAAGCACCAGCAGCCGGGCCGAAATCGTCAGGGTCCTCGCCTTCCCCAGCCGATCCGAGATCAGGATAATCTGCAAGCCGCTAAACCCTCTTTGGTTCTTTCCAACAGCCGATGAAACCGCCGAGGCTGGATCACCTCCTTGCGAACGACGGCGAGATGCAGCCGGTGCTCGCAAAAGCGCGCGAAATCGACGCGCTGGCAAAGCTTTGCAAAGAGTTCCTCCCCCCGGATCTATCCCGACACCTGCATCCGGCGAACTGCCAGGGCGGCAAGCTGGTCGTGCTCGCCGCAAATTCCGCGGCGGCGGCCAAGCTCAGGCTTCTTTCGGAGTCCTTGGGCGACTTCTTGTCGAAGCGAGGCGCGAAGGTTAATTCAGTTTCGGTGAAGGTGCAACCCGCGGCAGGCGAAAGCGTGCCGCCCGCGAGCGCCGTCCGGAGGCCGCTTTCGCCGGAAGCTTTCTGCATCCTTTCAGAGCTTTACGACTCACTTGGCGATTCGCCGGCGCGCGATGCGCTGCGCGCGCTGCTGGCGCGCGAAGCGCGCTAGACGGCGGACTGCGGAACGGGAAACGCGATTCCTGCCGGCGCGTCTTCCGCGCGCTCGAAGATGACGGTCTCGACGGCGCCTGGATCGGCGAGCAGCACCCGCAACAACCGGTTGTTGAGCGCGTGCCCGGACTTGTGGGCGACGAATGCCGCGAGGAGCGGCTGGCCGAGCAGGTACAGATCCCCCATCGCGTCCAGCACCTTGTGGCGGATGAACTCGTCGGCGAAACGAAGGCCCTCGGCGTTCAGCACGCTGTCGTCGTCGAGCACGACCGCGTTCTCCAACCCTCCACCGAGCGCAAGGCCGCTTTCGCGCAGCGCTTCGACGTCCTGCATGAATCCATAGGTTCGTGCGCGGGCGACTTCCTTCAGATACGAAGTGTCGGCGAAGTCGATCGTCAGCGAGCTGGTCGACTTCTCGATCGCCGGGTGCGCATACACGATGGAAAAGGAAAGCTTGAAGCCTTCATAGGGCTCGAGGCACGCCCACTTGTCGCCGTCGCGGGCTTCGATCCGGCGCTTTACGCGCAGGAACCTCTTCGGCGCTGCCTGCTCTTCCAGGCCAGCCTGCTGCAGCAGCAGAGCAAACGGCGCCGCGCTGCCATCCATGATCGGGACCTCGGGTCCGTCGAGATCCACGTAGACATTGTCGACGCCAAGGCCGGAAAGCGCCGACATCAGGTGCTCGACCGTATAGACGCGTGCGTCGCCCAGAACCAGGCAGGAGCAAAGCCGGGTATCGCCGACCAGACTGGCTCGCGCCGGTATGTCGATGGGTTGCGCGAGGTCGGTGCGCCGAAAGACGACGCCTGTGTCCGGCTGCGCAGGTCGCAGCGTCATCGCCACCTTGCGACCGGTGTGCAGGCCGACCCCGGTGGCGCGCACGAGCGCCTTGAGTGTTCTCTGGCGAAGCATCTGCCGCAAGTTTACCAAGCACCTCCGGTCCGCCCCGGCAAGGATCGGCGCGGACCGGAGAATGTCCTTCTAATCCGCCTGCTTACGCAAGAACGCCGGGATGTCGTACTTGTCGACGCCGCTCGCCTGCAACGCTTCGACCTGCGCCGCCCGGTCGCGCTTGCGGAATACCGCAGGCGTCTCCGAGATCGCGCCGTAGTCGACCGCAGCATTCGCCACCGCCACCGGCTGGTTGTCGGTGCCCGTTTTCTGCGAGATGACCAGATGGGGCTTTCCCTGCCGCGCAGCCGCCGGCATCCCGAGGCCGGTAGCGATGACCGTGACGCGCAGCCGATCGCCGACCTCTTCGTCATAGACGCCGCCATAGATGATGGTCGCGTCATCGGCGGCGAATGCCCGGATCGTGTTCATGACTTCCTTCGTCTCCCGCAGCTTGAGGCTCGCCTCCGACGCGGTGATGTTGACGAGCACGCCGCGCGCGCCGGCCAGGTTCACCCCTTCGAGCAGCGGGCAGGCGATCGCCTGCTCGGCAGCGATCCGTGCCCGGTCGATGCCGTCGGCCTCCGCCGAGCCCATCATCGCCATGCCCTGCTCGAGCATCACGGTGCGCACGTCCTGGAAGTCGACGTTGACGAGCCCCTTGTGATGGATGATGTCGACGATTCCGCTCACCGCGCTGCAAAGCACGTTGTCCGCAGCGGCGAACGCCTCGATCTGCGTGACGTCCTCGCCGAGCACTTCCTCGAGCTTGTCGTTCAGGATGACGATCAGCGAATCGACGTTCGGCGCCAGTTCTTCGATGCCGGCTTCGGCGATTTTCAGCCGCTTCGAGCCTTCCCACGCAAACGGCTTGGTGACCACCGCCACCGTGAGGATCCCCAGCGAGCGCGCAATCTCGGCAATCACCGGCGCGGCGCCGGTGCCCGTGCCGCCGCCCATGCCGGCGGTGATGAACACCATCTGCGAGCCGTCGATCGCCTCCTGCAGCCGGTCGCGCTCGGCGAGCGCAACCGCCTTTGCGGCCTCGGGCTTGGCGCCTGCTCCCAGGCCGCTGGTGCCGATCTGGATCTGCGTGCGCGCCTGGTTGCGCGCGAGCACCTGGGCGTCCGTGTTCACGGCGATGAACTCCACCATGCCCACGCCTCTCTCGATCATGTGATTGACCGCATTGCCTCCCGCGCCACCGACCCCGACCACCTTGATGAGCGGGCCATGCGCTTGCTCGTTGACGATCTCGAACATTTATTACCTCCTTGCGAGTGGGTACAGCATCAGAAATTCCTCTCGAACCACTGCTTCATGCGCCCCAGCACGGCCCGTACCGAGCCGTTCTGGCGCGAAAATCGTCCGGCCTCCGTCTGTGTCACTCCCTCGAGCAGCAGCCCGACCGCGGTGGCGTAGCGCGGATTGCGCACCACTTCGGCGAGGCCGCCCGAATAGCGCGGCACGCCGATGCGCACCGGCATGTGGAAAATCTCTTCGCCGAGCTCGACCATGCCCTGCATCACCGCCGATCCGCCGGTGAGCACGATGCCGCTCGAGAGCAGCTCCTCGTTCCCGGACTCGCGCAGCACCTGCTGCACGAGCGAGAACAGCTCCTCGGCGCGCGGCTCGATCACCTCGGCGAGCGTCTGGCGCGACATCGTGCGCGGCGCGCGGTCGCCGATCCCGGGCACTTCGATCATCTCGTTCGGATCGGCGAGCTGGCGCAGTGCGACGCCGTGGCGGATCTTGATGGCTTCGGCCTCCGCGGTCGGCGTGCGCAGGGCCATCGCGATGTCGTTCGTGATCTGGTCGCCGGCGATCGGGATCACCGCGGTATGGCGGATCGCGCCGTGCGTGAAGATCGCGAGATCGGTGGTGCCGCCGCCGACGTCGATCAGGCAGACGCCGAGGTCTTTTTCGTCTTCGGAGAGCACCGCGCGCGACGAGGCGAGCGGCTGCAGGATGAGGTCGTTCACCTCGAGCCCGCAGCGGCGCACGCACTTGACGATGTTCTGCGCCGCCGAAACCGCGCCGGTGACGATGTGCACCTTGACTTCGAGGCGCACGCCGGACATGCCGAGCGGCTCGCGCACGTCTTCCTGGCCGTCGATGATGAACTCCTGCCGCAGCACGTGCAGGATCTGCTGGTCGGTCGGGATGTTCACGGCCTTCGCGGTCTCGATGGCACGCTCGACGTCGAGCGTGCTTACCTCGCGGTCCTTCACCGCGACCATGCCGGTCGAGTTGAAGCTCTTGATGTGGCTGCCGGCGATGCCGGCGTAGGCCGAGGCAATCTTGCAATCGGCCATCAGCTCGGCTTCCTCGAGCGCACGCTGTATCGCAGTGACGGTGTCCTCGATGTTCACCACCACGCCTTTCTTGAGGCCTTTCGATGCGTGGTTGCCCATGCCGAGGATGTCGAGCGAGCCGTCGGGGCCGAGCGAGCCGACCAGCGCCGCCACCTTCGAGGTGCCGATGTCGAGCCCGACGATGAGGTCTTTTGCGTCTTTCGCCATTGGCTTCAGCCGTCCAATCCGGACACGCGCAGCGCGAAGCCGTGCGGGTAACGCAGGTCGACGTACTCGTACTGCCGTTGCAGGCGCGCGAGCGTCTTCGGGAACGAGAAGACGAATCGCTCGAGCCGCCGCTCGGCGGGCTGTTCCGGCAGGTCGCGACCCAGTTCCAGGTGCAGGCCGCTCGTCAGCTGCACCTGCCAGGCGTGGCGGGAAGTGAGCGTCACTCGCTGCGGCGTTTCGGAAATCGGTGCCAGCAGCTCGGTGAAGCGACGATACCGCCGTGCAACTTCGGCTTCACTTCCCTGCGGACCGCTGAACACCGGCAAGCGCGCCGACGTGAACGCGGCGAATCGCTCGCCATGGGTATTCACCAGTTCGGCCTCGCCCCAGCGCGCGAGCGCCACATGCTCTTCGAGCGCGACTTCGAGCCGGTCCGGCCACAGCCTGCGTACTTCCACGCGGCGCACCCACGGCACGCGCTCGAGCGAGTGGCGCACCTGATCGAGATCGGCCATCAGGAACGTGCGTCCGTCGAGCGCAATCCTCGCCGCATCGGCAATCTGCGCGCGATCGGCATGCGCGAGCCGTCCCAGCACCGTCACCTCGCGCAACTGCAGCGGCGCTGATTGCAGCACCAGCCGTGCCGCGGCAAACAGCAGGATCGCCGCCGCGCAGGCGAGCAGCAGGTCGGCAACCGCGTTCAGCAGGCGCGGGTTATCCCACATGCGCGTCCGCGAGAATCCGCATGCACAGGTCCTCGTACGAAAGGCCGACCGCGCGCGCCGCCATCGGCACGAGCGAGTGATCGGTCATGCCCGGCGCGGTATTCACTTCGAGAAGGTAGGGATTGCCCGCCCGGTCGAGCATCAGGTCGACGCGGCCCCAGCCGCGACAGCCGAGCGCGCGGAAGGCTTCCAGGCAGAGCTGCCGCAGCGACTGCTCCTTCTGCGCCGGCAGGCCGCACGGGACGATGTAGCGCGTGTCGTCGGCGACGTACTTGGCGTCGTAGTCGTAGAAGTCGCGCGGCGTCTCCAGGCGGATGAGCGGCAGCGCCTCGTCGCCGAGAATCGCGCCGGTCAGCTCGGTACCTTCGATGAACTTTTCGGCCATCACCGCGCGGTCGTAGTTCACCGCGAGCGCGTAGGCCTCGTCGAGCGCGCCGGCTTCGCGCACCTTGCTCATGCCGATCGAAGAGCCCTCGTTCACCGGCTTCACCATGATCGGCATTCCGAGGCGCTTCGCGACCTCGGCGAAGTCGGCGTCGGCATGCAGCACTTCGTGCGGTGCAGTCGGCAGGCCGCACGCCTGCCAGACGAGCTTGGTGCGCAGCTTGTCCATCGCGAGCGCCGAGGCGAGCACGCCGCTTCCGGTGTAGGGAATGCCGAGCCATTCGAGGATGCCCTGCACGGTGCCGTCCTCGCCGAAGCGGCCGTGCAGCGCGATGAACACCCGGTCGTAGCGCTGCTCGAGAAGCGCATCCAGCCCTTGCGTCGAGGGGTCGAATGCGTGCGCATCGACTCCGCGGCTGCGCAGCGCCTGGAGCACCATGCCGCCGCTCTTCAGCGAAACGGCTCGTTCGGCCGATTTGCCGCCGAGCAGCACCGCGACTTTGCCGATCATTGCGCCTCCCCGACGATGCGCACTTCGGGTTGCAGGTCGACGCCGGTCTGCGTACGCACCGTTTCACGCACCGTCTCGATCAGCCACTCGAGGTCGGAGGCGCGTGCAGCGCCGTTCGGATTGACGATGAAGTTGGCGTGCTTTTCCGAGATTCGCGCGCCTCCGCGGGCCAGGCCTTTCAGGCCGCACGACTCGATCAGCCGTGCCGCGTGATCGCCGGGCGGATTGCGAAACACGCTGCCCGCATTGGGCAGTTGCAGCGGCTGCGACGCGACGCGACGCGCGAGCAGCGAGCGGATCTTTTCGCGCCCGGCTGCGCCGTCGCCCGCGGGCAACCGGAACCATGCGGCGGCGAACCATTCTTCGGTGCCGCTGCGAAGCGCGCAATGGCGATAGCCGATCTGAAAATCCTCGCGCGTGCGGCGACGTTGCACGCCGGCGCGATCGACCGTCAGCACCTGCTCGACCACCTCCCAGGTCTCGCCGCCGTAGCAGCCGGCATTCATCGCCAGCGCGCCGCCGACCGTTCCCGGAATGCCGGCGAGAAACTCCGCACCGGCAAGGCCGTGCAGCGCCGCGAATCGTGCGACCTTGGGGCTCGCAACGCCCGCTTCGGCATAGACGCGTCCCTCGGCCAGGGCCGGTCGGCGCCCGGCCGCATGCATGAGGATCGCGGTGCCGCGAAAGCCGCCGTCGCGCACCAGCAGGTTGGAGCCAAGGCCGACGAAGAGCAGCCGCTCTTCGCGCGGCGTTTGCCGCAGAAACGCCGACAGATCGTCGAGATCCGCCGGGACAAAGAAGCGGTCGGCGCGGCCCCCGGTACGCCACGAAACGTGGCGCGCCATCGGCTCGTCGCTTCGCAGCTCGCCGCGCAATCCGCTGAATTGTTCGATCTCCCGCATCTGCATCGCGTTCAACGTTCCCTGGCCGCGAGTCGCGCCGGCACGTTGCCGATCGAGCCGGCGCCCATGGTCACCACGACGTCGCCGTCCTTCGCATGCGAGCGGATCGCTGCCTCGATGTCCGCCACGCCATCGACCAGCACGGGCTTCACTTTGCCGACCTTGCGGATCGAGCGTGCAAGCTCCTTGCCGTTGGCGCCGGCGATCGGCGCTTCGCCGGCGGGATAGACGTCGCCGAGCACCAGCCGGTCGGCGGTCGAGAGCACTGCGACGAAATCGCTGAACAGGTCGCGCGTGCGGGAGTAGCGGTGCGGCTGGAACGCAAGGGTGAGCGGGCGCCCCGGATAGGCGCCGCGCACGGCGTCGAGGGAGGCGCGCATCTCCGCCGGATGATGGCCGTAGTCGTCGATCAGGCTCACCGTGCAGCGCGGCCGCAGCTGGATTTCACCGTAGCGCTGCAGGCGGCGGCCGACGCCCTGGAACTCGGCGAGCGCCTGGATCACTGCGTCGTCGCGGACTTCCAGCTCCTGCGCGACGCCGATCGCGGCGAGCGCATTGAGCACGTTGTGCATTCCCGGCAGGTTGAGCGTCACCGCGAACTCGCTCGCCTGTCCGCGCGGCAGCTTCCGCTTCGCCTTGCGCAGCACGCGGAACTGCATCTGTCCGCCGCGATGCACCGCGTCGACCGCGCGGATGTCCGCATCGCCCGCCATGCCGTAGGTGAGCACCTGCCGGCTGACGAGCGGGATCACCTGCGCGACTGCCGGATCGTCGGTGCACAGCACTGCGGTGCCGTAGAACGGCAGCCGGTCGATGAAGTCGCGGAAAGCGTTCTTCAGCCGCGCAAAGTCGTGGTTGTACGTCTCCATGTGATCGACGTCGATGTTGGTCACCACCGCGATCACCGGCTGCAGGTAGAGGAACGACGCGTCCGACTCGTCGGCTTCGACCACCAGGTATTCGCTCTCGCCAAGCTTTGCATGCGTGCCGGTGCGGTTCAGGCGCCCGCCGATCACGAACGTGACGTCGATGCCGCCCTGCGCAAGCACGCTGGCGATCAGGCTGGTGGTCGTCGTCTTGCCGTGCGTGCCCGCCACCGCGATGCCCTGCTTCAGCCGCATCAGCTCGGCGAGCATCAGCGCACGCGGCACGACCGGGATGTTGCGCTTGCGTGCCTCGGCGATTTCCGGATTGTCGTGCTTGATCGCGCTCGAGATCACGACGGCGTCGGCACCGCTCACGTGCCTCGCGTCGTGGCCGAGATGGATCTTCGCGCCGCGCGCGCGCAGGCGCTCGGTCGCCGCGTTGTCGGCGACATCCGAGCCGCTCACCTTGTACTTCAGGTTGAGCAGCACTTCGGCGATGCCGCTCATCCCCGAGCCGCCGATGCCGACGAAGTGGATGCGCTTGACCTTGTACATCAGCGCGCAAGCTCCATGCAGCGCTCGGCGACCACTTGCGCAGCCTCGGGCTTGCCAAGCGCGCGCGCCCTGCGCGCCATCTCGAGCAGCGTGGCGCGCTCGGACTGGCGCAGCAGCGCGGCCAGCCGCTCGGGCGAAAGCTCGCTTTGCGGCAGCAGGATGGCTGCGCCGCGGCTGGCGAGGAACGCGGCGTTCGCCGACTGGTGATCGTCGACGGCGTGCGGGAACGGCACGAGCACGCTTGCTATCCCGCCCGTCGATAGCTCCGCAACCGTGATCGCGCCGGCGCGACAGATCACCAGGTCGGCTTCGGCGTAGCGCGTCGCCATGTCGTCGATGAAGGCCACCAGTTCGCCTTGCACTCCCGCGCTCGCGTAGTTCGAGCGCAGCGCCTCGAGATGCGCGCCGCCCGATTGATGCACCACCCGAGGCCGATCGGCTTGCGGAAGTTGCGCGAGCGCCCGCGGCACCGCCTCGTTCAGCGCCTGGGCGCCAAGGCTTCCGCCGACGACGAGCAAGCGCAGCGGGCCCTCGCGCCCGGCGAAGCGCTCCTGCGGCGCGGGGATGCGTACGATCTCCGCGCGCACCGGGTTTCCGGTCCACTCGGCTTTCTTGAGCGCATCCGGAAACGCCACCAGCACGCGGTCGGCGACTCCGGCGAGGATTCGGTTCGTCAACCCGGCGATCGCGTTCTGCTCATGCACGACGAGCGGTCGCGCGAGGAGCGACGCCATCATGCCGCCCGGGAAGGCGACGTAGCCGCCGAGGCCGAGCACGACGTCCGGGCGATGCGCGAGGATGGCGCGAGCGCTCTGCCAGAAACCCACCAGCAGGTGGAGCGGCAGCAGCATTTTCGCCACCAGTCCCTTGCCACGCAGCGCCGCGGCATGCACCCAGGCCATCTCGTAGCCGCGCGCCGGCACGAGCCGCGCCTCCATGCCGTTGCGGGCGCCGAGCCAGACCACGCGCCAACCGGCTTCGCGCAACCGGTCGGCGACTGCGAGG
>DASUMM010000251.1:0-2536 GCA_036277655.1 Burkholderiales bacterium
TCGGTGACGACGCGCGTGATCGCGATGGAGGGCCCCGGCGAAACGATCATGAAGGCGCAGCTGGCGCGCGACCCCAAGCACCCGCGTGCGCTCGCGACGCTGCTGGAAGCGGTGGCGCTGTGGCAGGGGATGCCGGTCCGCGCTGCGCTCTGTGCGGACGGCTGGGACGGTTCGTGCGACTCCAATCTCTGTCGCGAAGCGTTTCTGGACGACGGCGGAGCGCTGTACAGCATCGTGTGGGTCCCCGCGGGCGCGCACCGCCGAAGGCGCCACCGGCTCTCGGGCCTGGGTGACTTCCGCGACCTCGAGCGGCTGCTGATCTCGGAGGTGGCGCGATGATCAGCGAGCAGCAACGCGCCGCGATTCGGCGGCTGTTCTTCGCCGAGCACTGGAAGGTCGGGACGATCGCCAGCGAGCTGGGCATCCACCACGACGCGGTGGAGCTCGCGCTCGAGCCGCGGCGCTTCGTCAATCGGCGCTTCGCCGCCACGGCGTTCTTGCTCGAGCCGTACAAGGCCTTCATCGCGGACACACTGGGGCAGTACCCGCGGCTGCGCGCCACGCGCTTGCTGCAGATGATCGAGGCCCGAGGCTATCGCGGCAGCGTGACCACGCTGCGGCGCTACGTGCGCAAGGTGCGGCCTGCGCCCAAGCACGAGGCGTTCTTCCGGCTCTCGGTCTTGCCCGGCGAGCAAGCGCAGGTCGACTGGGGGTCATTCGGCAAGATCCGCATCGGCCGCTTCGAGCGGCTGTTGTCGTGCTTCGTGATGGTGCTGATGTGGTCGCGCGCCACCTTCGCGCGCTTCACGCTCGACCAGACGCTCGAGAGCTTCATGCGCTGCCACGTCGAAGCGCTCGAGCGCTTCGGCGGTGCGCCACGCACCGCGCTCTACGACAATCTCAAGAGCGTCGTGATCGAGCGCCAGGGCGACCTGATCCGGTTTCATCCCAAGATCCTGGAGCTCGCCGGGCACTACCACTTCGACCCCAAACCTGTCGGCGTGGCGCGGGGCAACGAGAAGGGCGGCGTCGAGCGGCGAATTCGCTTCGTCCGCGAATCGTTCTTCGCCGCCCGCAGCTTCAGCTCGCTCGACGACCTCAATCAGCAGCTCGACCAGTGGATCGAGCGCGTCGTGCACGCCCGCAAAGTGCCCGGCGACGACGAGCGCACTGTCGCGCAAGCGTTCGCAGAGGAGCAGCAGCGCTTGTTGCCGCTGCCCGCTCATCGCTTCGGCACGGACTTCGTGCGTGCGGTCAGCTCGGGCAAGACGCCCTACGTGCGCTTCGACCGCAACGACTACTCGATCCCGCACACGCTGGTGCGAAAGCCGCTGACGCTTGCCGCGTCCGATCGCTGCGTGCGCATCCTCGATGGCGCAGAGGAGGTCGCTCGACACGAGCGCTGTTGGGACCGCGGTCGCCAGATCGAGCAGGAGCAACACCTCCAAGCGCTCGCCGCCGAAAAGCGCAAAGCCCGCGAGCACCGCGGTCGCAACCGCCTGTCCGCGGCTTGCTCCAATGCCACGCCGTTTCTATCCGCCGTCGCGATGCACGGCGGCCACCTCGGCGGTACCACCAGCCGCCTACTGCGTTTGCTCGACCGCTACGGCGCTGCAGAGCTCGACGAAGCCCTGCGCGAGGCGACCGCTCGCGGCGCCTTCGCCGCTCACTCGGTCGCGCATGTGCTCGACCAACGCAGACGAACACGCGGACAGCCCGTCCCGATCGACGTCGTGCTGCCCGACGACCCGCGCGTGCGCGACCTCGTGCTCACGCCCCATGCGCTCGAGAGCTACGACCGACTCGCGCGCGCCGGTCAGACGCAGCCCAATGACGACTCGGAGCCCGGCCATGACTGAGCTCGCTACGCGCCTGCGCAATCTGGGATTGCTCGCCAGCGCCGCCGGACTCAACGATGTCATCGCACTGGCCACCAAGAAGCGCTGGGGCACTACGGAACTGCTCGAGCACATCGCCGACGTCGAGGACCAAGACCGCGCTCGCCGTGGACTTGTCCGCCGTACCAAGCGCTCCAAGCTCGAGCGCTTCAAGCTCATGGCCGACTTCGATTGGAACTGGCCCAAGAACATCGACCGTGCGCTGTGTGAGTCCGTCGTGCGCTTGGACTTCTTGGCAGAAGCCAGAAACGTCGTGCTCGTCGCGCCTCAGGGCCTGGGCAAGACCATGATCGCCCAGAACATCGTCCACCAGGCGATCCTCCAAGGCCACGGCGCGCTCTTCATCACCGCCGCCCAACTCCTGCTCGACCTCGGCGCTCAGGAGTCCTCACGTGCCCTGCACCGCCGCCTGCAGCACTACGCCAGCATCAGCCTGCTCGTCATCGACGAGATCGGCTTCCTCGCCTTCGACAACCGAAACGCCGACCTGCTCTTCCAGGTCATCAGCCGGCGCTACGAGAAGAAGAGCCTCGTGCTCACCACCAACCTGCTCTTCCGCGATTGGCACACCATCTTCCCCAACGCCACCTGCGCCACCGCACTCATCGACCGCATCGTCCACCACGCCGACGTCATCA
>DASUMM010000252.1:0-2375 GCA_036277655.1 Burkholderiales bacterium
ATCCGCTCCAACTCGCGCGCTCCGAGCCGAACGGGCAGCAGCCGGTAGATGTCGGCGCTGATCCCGGCGAAATGGCGCGAGTCGGTCACGACGACGACCGGATACGGAGCGACGATGGCCCCTGGAACGACGCTCCGCACGGCGTTCTCGAGGCTGCGGAAACTGCGCGAACGCGTGCTCGACACCGCCGAGGGCTCGGCGGAAAAGGCTCCGCCGATCCTTACCTCGATGCGAGGATCGTCGGTCACGCGACGCACGTGCTCCGCTACGGCGGCCACGCTGTCGGCGGGCGAAATCCTGAAGTTGAGGACCGCGCGTGCCCGGCTCGGCAGCACGTTGTCCTTGGTGCCGGCCTGGAAGATCGTTGCCGCAGTCGTCGTGCGCACCATCGCGTTGGTCGTGGGGTTGCCCTGCAGCCTTCGCGTCACGAGCGGCCCGGTCAGCCACAGGTTCGCGAACACCGCCCGCTCCGGCAGTGGCAAGAAGGCGCCGACGCGGTCGAAGAATTCGCGCGTCGGGCCTTCGAATCGGGCCGGCATCGGATTCGCCTCGATCCGCGCAACCGCGGCGCTCAGGATGCCGATCGCGCTCTGGCGCGGCGGCAGCGACGAGTGCCCGCCGGGCATCTTCGTCGTGAGCTCGACGCTGGCGAAGCCCTTCTCCGCGATCCCGATCAGCGCCACGGGCGCGGCGATGCCGGGGAAGATGCCGTCGGCGATGACGCCACCTTCATCCAGCACCATCTCGAGCTGCACGCCGCGGCGCTCAAGGAGCGCGGCAATCTCGCGCGCGCCGTTCGTACCGCCGGTCTCCTCGTCGTGACCATAGGCAAGGAAGATGGTGCGCGCCGGCCGAAAGCCTTCGCCGAGCAGCATGTCGAGCGCCTCGAGCATGCCGACGATCGCGGACTTGTTGTCGATGGCGCCGCGGCCCCAGATGAAGCCGTCGGCGATCGCGCCGCTGAACGGCGGTTCGCGCCACTGATGTTCCGTGCCGGGCTCTACAGGAACGACGTCCATATGGCCCATCAACAGGATGGGCTTCAGCGCCGGATCCGTGCCTTGCCAGGTATAGAGCAGGCTGTGCGATGCCACGTTTTCGCGCCGCAGCTGCGCGTGCACGCGAGGAAACGCGCGCTCGAGGTAGGCGTGCAGCGCCTGGAAAGCCGCCGGATCGAACGCAGACGCATCCTCGCCGGAAATCGTCGCAATCCTCAGCGCTCCGCCGAGCCGTTCGGCGGCGCCGACCGGGATGGCGAGGCTCGACGAGGGCTCGGCGTTCGTCGATGCCGGCCGGTACAGTGCCGTGCGGGCAACCACGATCAGCGCAAGCGCCGCAATGCCCGCAACGAACAGCACGAAGATTCTGGCTCGCATGCGTTTAGTGGCACTGCTGGCCGTGGAACGCGTGCACCACGGCGTGCCCGCGACCGTGGGCGATCAGGTAGCGGTTGACCGGAAAGGCTGCGACTGCCGCCACCGCAAGCGCAAGCGCCAGGCTTCCCCAGAAGAGCAGGCTGTCGAGCGGCGCGTCCATCGCGCCGGGCACCGCGACCATGATCAGGTTGTCGACGATCTCCATGATCGCGATCGAGGCGGTGTCGGAGGCGAACGCGAGGCGGGCGGCCGAGGACATCGAAAGCCCCGAGCGCAACAGCGGTCGCATCGTGAGCGCGTAGCCGAAGGCGAAAGCGAGCGCTACGGCGAGCGCAATCGTCGCCGTGTTGCCCCAGCCGAGCGCAGTGCCGATCACCATGCCGAGCACTTCGCCGATGGCGCAACCGGTGAGGCAATGCAGCGTCGCCGACCAGGCCGTGCGGTTCAACCCGGGAGCGTGATGCGCAGGATGATGAGCGGTTTGCATGCGTTGCGATCTCCTTGTCGAGCGGCCGAGCAACCAGCACAGCGGATCGGTCTGGTCTCGATGCAGGCCAAGACCTTTCGAGCAGCGCTCCGGTGCTTCGTCCATGTGGCGGCGATTGTTGGACGGCTGCGGCGCCGGATAAAGTGGGCCGCCGGAACATCTTTGTGCACAATTGCGAACAATCATGGATCGCACAGAGACGCTGTCCGATCTCGCCGTGTTCGTGGCCGTCATCGAGGCGGGCAGCTTCACGTCGGCCGCGGACAAGCTCGACCTCTCGAAATCGCAGGTCAGCAAGTGCGTCAACCGGCTCGAATCGGCGCTCGGTGCGCGACTGCTGAACCGCACGACGCGGCGGCTGAGGTTGACCGAAGCGGGGACCACTCTGTTCGAGAGCAGCAAGCGCGCGCTCGAGCAGATTGAAGAGGCGCAGAACGCGGTGTCGCGACTGCAAGGCGCACCTCGCGGCACGCTCGTGGTCAGCGCCTCGATCGCCTTTGGCAGCGTGCAGC
>DASUMM010000253.1:0-10674 GCA_036277655.1 Burkholderiales bacterium
TACGTGGGGTTCGCCGTTCCGCGCACCATGTCTCCGGGCTTGAAATCGGCGAAGCGGTACGGGCCGGTGCCAATCGGCTTCAGGTTCGTCGGCGCCTCGCGCGATTTCGCTCCCTTGAACTGCTCGAACAGGTGCTTCGGAATCAGCATGCCGCGCGTGCCGCAGAACGGATCCGCCCAGAACGGCGTCGGCTTGGGAAAGAGAACCTTCACCGTGTGGCTGTCAATCTTCTCGACCTTGACGTCCTTGTACGTTCCGCTCGTCACCGCGGCGGTCGCGGGGTCGGATGCGTATTCCCAGTTGAAGACGACGTCATCGGCGGTGAACGGCCGGCCGTCGTGCCATTGCACGCCTTTCTTCAGCTTCCATACGACCGACTTGCCGTCGGCCGCCAAGCCGCCATTCTGGATGCTGGGAATCTCGTCGGCGAGGATCGGCACGAAGTTGCCTTCGTTGTCGTACGCCGCGAGCGGCTCGTAGAAGATGCGCGAGCCTTCCTGGTCCTTGGTGCCGACGGCGAAATGCGGATTGAGCAGCGTTGCGCCCTGCCACCACAAAAGCTTCAGCGGACCGCCGCCGCCGCGCTTGGTCGGCTTGTACGCGGACGGCTTGGGCTGCGCATGCGCGACGCCGGAAAGCGCGAGCAACTGCGTTGCCATTGGTGCCGTAAAGCCGAACGCGCCGACGATGCCGACGAACCGGCGGCGCGAAAGCTTGCCCTGCTTCACGTCCGAGATCAGTTTTCGAAGCTCGAGATCATCCATTGGGTTTCCCTCCTCCTGGGTTCGAGGCACGCGAATACTACCCGGATTCGCGCGGGCAACCCATACAATGCGGCCCTTTGCCCCCGGAGGATCCATGCCGCACAGCAGAATGAAAATCGAGCTGCCTTCGATGGCGCCGGGCACCTCGCGCAGCATCGCGGTCCATCGCTTCGGGCGCACCGGAGCGCGCCCAAAGGTCTACCTGCAGGCGGCGATCCATGCCAATGAGCTGCCGGGCGCGATGGCGCTGCACCACCTGATGCCAATGCTGGTCGAAGCGGAGAAGTCCGGGCGGGTGCGAGGCGAGATCTTCGTGGTGCCGACGGTGAATCCGATCGGCCTGGCGCAGCTGGTAGGAAATAACCATCTCGGCCGCTATGACTTTCTTGGTCGCGACAACTTCAATCGCAATTGGCTCGATCTGTCCGCAGCGGTTGCGGAGCGGGTGGGCGCGCGACTCGGGTCCGACGCGGAGGAGAACGTGCGCGCCATCCGCAAGGCGGCGCTCACGGCGCTCGCTGCGATGAGGCCGGCGAACGAGCTGCAGACGCTGCGCGTGGAAGTGATGAAGCTCTCGGTCGACGCCGACGTCGCGCTCGATCTGCATTGCGATATGCACGCGCTGCTACACCTTTTCTGCTCGCGGAAGGACTGGCCCGGACCTGCGCGCGACCTTGCCGCCGATCTCGGCATCGAGGCGACGCTCTACAACGATCCGTTTCCGGAATCGCTTACGTTCTTCGGCGTGCACAGCGCTTTGTGGGCGCGGCTCGCGGTTCGCTATCCGCACGCGGCGATTCCACAGGCGTGTCTCTCCGCGACCATCGAATATCGCGGCCAGCACGATGTCAGCCACGCGCTCGGCGAAGCCGACGCGCGCAACCTCTACCGGTTCCTCGTGCGGTGCGGCGCGATCGCCGGGCGCGCGGGGGCGCTGCCGCGGCTCAAGTCCGAGGCCACGTCGATCGGCGGCATGGACGTCGGCTACGCGCCGAAGACCGGGATCCTGGTCTACCACGCCCGGCCCGGCGCTCGCGTGCGCAAGGGCGACTCGGTGTGCGAAGTGATTGATCCGGCAAGCTCGCGCGGCCCCAAGGCGCGCACGCAGGTGCTTGCGCGGACCGATGGCGTGCTCTTCAGCCGCAAGCTCGACGGCCGCCTCGCCTGGCCGGGCACAGTGGTGTTCCGCCTCGCCGGAAAGGAGCTGCTTGCACACCGCAAGGGCATGAGCGGCCTCGACGACTGATTGGTCTATCATTGAGCATGGGGAAGAAGATGTTCGCCGCGCTGCTCGCCGCGAGCATGATGCTGTCATGCGCAGCGCACGCGCAGGAGTCCGAGCCGCCGGATGCCGAGGCGCCCGATCCCGAGCAGGCACAAGAGCGGGAAGAAGCGCAGCGGCTGCGCCGCGCCCAGGCGGAACTGGATGCGCGGTACGCCGAGCAGATGCGTAGGCTCGAGGACCTGATGGCGCGCCAGCGCGAGACGCAGCGCCTGCAGGGAATCGCCGCGGGCGCCGTGCGGCGCGAAAGCTACCTCGACCACGAGATGTACTGGACGCGCCGCGAGCGCGATTCGCTTTCGCGCGACCCCGCGGATCTTTCCTCGATGGCCCGGCGCAGCGGGCTAGAGCACCAGATGTACCAGCACCGCAACGAACTCGACCGCAGCAGCCCGCTGAGGCAAGGCGCATCCAGCACACTGGACAGCCTGCGCTGGCGGTGAGCCGCCCGCACCCAAAGCGCGCGCGCATTCTGATCGTCGACGATCAGCGGCTGAACGTTCAGCTCCTCACCGACATCCTGAAGGATCACTATGAGCTCGCGATCGCGAGCGACGGAGAGCGGGCGATCGAGATCTGCGAGCGCAGGCCGCCCGACCTGGTGCTGCTCGACGTGCAGATGCCGGGGCTGGATGGCTACGAGACGTGCCGCCGGCTGAAGACCAATGCCGCAACGCGTGAGATCCCGGTGATCTTCGTCACCGCGCGAGACAGCGTGGAAGACCAGATCCGTGGGCTCGATGCCGGTGCGGTCGATTTCATCACCAAGCCGGTGCACGCGCCGATCGTGCGAGCGAGGACGCGCACTCACATCCTGCTCAAACAGCATGCAGACCGCCTGCGCGAGCTTGCGCTTACCGACACGCTCACCGGCGTCGCCAACCGCCGCTCGTTCGATGAGCGCCTGCGCGCGGAGTGGCGCCGCTGCCAGCGCAGCCGCACACCGATCGCGCTGATCATGATCGACGTCGACCACTTCAAGTTGTACAACGACGCCTACGGCCACCAGGCCGGCGACCAGTGCCTGCAGCAGATCTGCACCGCGATGAAGAGCAGCCTGCGTCGACCGGGGGATCTTTTGTGCCGCTACGGCGGCGAGGAGTTCGCCTGCTTGCTGCCGGAGACTCCGCTCGGTCAGGCGATGCGCAAGGCGGAGGAACTCGGCGATGCCGTGCAGCGGCTGGCGATCCCGCACGCAAGCTCGTCCCCCGTCAAGGTGGTCACAATTTCGCGCGGGGTCGCAGCGCTCGTGCCGGCGATGGATTCACAGGCGCGCGAGCTGGTGAAGATTGCCGACGAAATGCTCTACCAGGCAAAGCACGCCGGCAGGAACCGCACGATCAGCGGGCCACTGCCGGCGCTGGCACCGGCAGTGACGCGCACCTGAAAGCCTACTCCGCCTCCTCCATCCACGCCATCTGGATTGCTTCGAGGATCTTCTCGCCGCTGCGCTTGGGGTCGTCGGTGAAGCCCTCCAGCGCCAGCACCCACTTGTAGAGGTCGACGAAGTTCACCGTCTTCGGGTCGGTATCGGGATATTTCTCGGCGAGCGCGATCGCGATCTCGCGCGAATCGGTCCATTTCATCTGCGTCATTTGCGGCTGCCTCCCTCGCGCTCGTAGTTGATCGTGTACTTCGGAATCTCGATCACGAGCGCGCCGTCGCGCACCTTGGCCTGGCAGGAAAGACGCGAGGTCGCTTCCAGCCCCCAGGCCTTGTCGAGCAGGTCTTCTTCCTTTTCTTCCGGATCGTCGAGCGACTGGTAGCCCTCGCGCACGATGACGTGGCAGGTGGTGCAGGCGCACGATTTCTCGCAGGCGTGCTCGATGTCGATCCCGGCATCGAGCAGCGTGTCGCAGATCGATACGCCTTCTGCGGCCTCGATCTCCGCGCCCTGCGGGCAGAGCGTCGCGTGCGGCAGCACCTTCAGCTTCGGCATCAGATTTCCAGCTTCTCGATGCTGCGCCCGGTGAGCGCGCGGCGCACGTTGGCATCCATCCGCCTCGCGGCGAACTCGTCGGTGGCGCGATTCAGCGCCTCGCTCGCCTGCTTGATTGCGCGGTGGTCGGTGCCCGAAAGCGCCGTGCGCAGTGTGGCGAGGTGCTGCTCGATCGCCGAACGTTCCTCCGCAGACAGCAACGCGCTATCGGCGGCGAGCGCGGATTGCACGGCGTCGACAAGCCGCTCGCCGTCGACCCGGCTCTCGTTCAGCGCGCGCGCCTGCATGTCGCCGCGCGCATGCTCGAAGGAGTCGCGCAGCATCCGCTCGATGTCGGAATCGGTCAGCCCGTAGGAAGGCTTGACTGCGATCGACGCTTCGACGCCGGTGCTCTTTTCCTTCGCGGTGACCGAGAGCAGGCCATCGGCGTCGACCTGGAAGCTGACGAGGATCCGCGCCGCGCCGGCCACCATCGGCGGAATGCCGCGCAACTCGAAGCGCGCGAGCGAGCGGCAGTCCGATACGAGCTCGCGCTCGCCCTGCACTGCGTGGATGCTCATCGCCGTCTGCCCGTCCTTGTAGGTGGTGAACTCCTGCGCGCGCGCAGTCGGGATCGTCGAATTGCGCGGAATGATGCGCTCGACCAGTCCGCCCATCGTCTCGATGCCGAGCGAAAGCGGGATCACATCCAGCAGCAGCCAGTCGCCGCCGGTCGGCTGGTTGCCGGCGAGCACATCCGCCTGCATCGCCGCGCCGAGCGCCACCACCTTGTCCGGGTCGAGATTGTTGAGCGGATCGCGACGGAAGAATTCGCTCACCGCCCGCTGGATGTGCGGCATGCGCGTTGCCCCACCGACCATGACGACGCCTTTTACGTCCTCGACTTCCAGACCGGCGTCGCGCAGTGCCTTGCGCGTCGGCCCGAGCGTCTTCTGCACCAGATGCTGCGTGATCGAGCAGAACGCTTCGGTATTGATCGTCAGGTCGACGAATTCCCCGCTCGACAAGCGCGCGGTGAACGGCGCTTCGCCGTGGGCGGTCAGCGCCTCCTTCGCTTCGCGCGCCTTGACATGCAGCATCCGCATGTCGCGCGGCTCGAGCGGCGGCAGGTTGGCGGTCTCGAGCGCCCAGCAGACGAGCCGCTGGTCGAAATCGTCGCCGCCGAGCGCGGCGTTGCCGTTCGTCGAGAGCACCTCGAACACGCCGCGCGAAAGCTTCAGGATCGAGATGTCGAACGTGCCACCGCCGAGGTCGAACACCGCGTAGATGCCTTCGGAAGCATTCTCCAGGCCGTACGCGATCGCCGCTGCGGTCGGCTCGTTGAGCAGCCGCAGCACGTTCAGCCCGGCGAGCGTCGCAGCGTCTTTCGTCGCCTGGCGCTGCGCATCGTCGAAATACGCCGGCACGGTGATGACGGCGCCGTCGAGGTCGCCAGCGAGCGAAAGCTCGGCCCGCTCCCGCAGCACTTTGAGGATCTCCGCCGAAACTTCCACCGGGCTCTTGACGCCGGCCACGGTGTCGATCTGCAGCATGCCCGGTGCGTCGACGAAGTCGTAGGGCATGTTCTCGATGTAGGGCACGTCCTTGCGGCCCCGGCCCATGAAGCGCTTCACCGAGACGATCGTGTTCTTGGAATCCGCCGACTGATGCGCCTGCGCCGCGTATCCCACTTCGACGCCGCCCCCCGGCAGGTAGCGGACGATGGAGGGCAGCAACGCGCGGCCCTGCGCATCCGGCAGGATGGTCGGGACGCCGCTGCGCACGGTGGCGACGAGCGAATTCGTCGTGCCCAGGTCGATGCCGACCGCGCGCCGTTGCTGGTGCGGTGCGGGCGACTGGCCGGGCTCGGAGATCTGCAGCAGCGCCATTACTCGTCCATTGTCTCAAATGCTTCGTCGATCTCGGCGTCGACGCGCTCGAGGAACATGAGCTTGCGCACGAGGCCGGCGGCAAGACCGTAGTCGCGTTTGGCATCGAGCGCATCGGCAAGCGCGGCTTCGAGTGCCCGCTCCTCTTCGCGCAGCTCGGCGCGCAGGCGGGAAAGCGCGGCGGCGTCGCGCTTTCCTTGCGCCTCTTCGAGCACTTCGCGCAGCTCGAGCTGCCGCTGCAGAAAATCCGCCGGCATCGCCGTGTTCGTCTCGAATGCGACGTCGACGCCGTGCAGTTCCAGCAGATACTTTCCTCGCTGGACCGGGCTCTTCAGCGTCCGGTAGGCTTCGTTGACGCGCGCCGTCCACTGCATGGATGCACGGCGGTCGGCATCGGCCGCGTGCGCGAAGCGGTCGGGATGGATGCTCGCCTGGATCTCGCGGTAGGCGCGCTCGAGCCGCTCCGTCTCGAGCCGGAACGCAGGCTCGAGACCAAAGATCTCGAAATGATCGCGCCTCATCGGTTGCAGCGAACCGTCACGCGCCTCCGCCATCGCATTCCGAAGGTCGGCCGGTCGCGCGCGGTTGCTGCAATCAGCTAGACGTTGAAGCTTTCACCGCAGCCGCACTCGTCCTTGACGTTGGGATTGCGGAACTTGAATCCCTCGTTCAGGCCTTCGCGCGTGTAGTCGAGCACGGTGCCGTCGACGTACGGCAGGCTCTTCGGGTCCACCACGATGCGCACGCCGTGGCTTTCGAACTGGACGTCGGTGGGCTCCATTGCGTCGGCGAACTCGAGCTTGTAGGCCATGCCCGAGCAGCCGGAAGTGCGCACGCCGACCCGCAAGCCGACGCCCTTGCCGCGCTTCGAAAGGAAGCTCTGCACGTGGTTGGCGGCTTTTTCCGTGAGCGTGACTGCCATGGCGATCAGCCGGCGGCGGCCTGCTTTTGCGGCAGCGGTGCGGCAGCTTCCGCGCCGTGCCGCTTCTTGTAGTCGGCGATCGCCGCCTTGATCGCATCCTCCGCCAGGATCGAGCAGTGGATCTTCACCGGCGGCAGCGCCAGTTCCTCGGCGATGTGCGTGTTGCGGATTCTCTCGGCGTCATCGAGCGACTTGCCCTTCACCCACTCGGTGACGAGCGAGCTCGAAGCGATGGCCGAGCCGCAGCCGTAGGTCTTGAAGCGCGCGTCCTCGATGATGCCTTGCGCGTTGACCTTGATCTGCAGCTTCATCACGTCGCCGCACGCGGGCGCGCCCACCATGCCGGTGCCGACCGACTCGTCGGCCTTGTCGAACGAGCCGACGTTGCGCGGGTTTTCGTAGTGATCAATTACCTTGTTGCTGTATGCCATAAGAAACTCCTTGCCTTTCCTTCAGTGTGCCGCCCATTGCACGGTGGTGAGATCGATCCCGTCCTTGTGCATCTCCCAGAGCGGGGACATCTCGCGCAGCTTCTGCACCTTCTGCTCGAGATGCCCGATGGTGTAGTCGACCTCTTCCGCGGTGGTGAAGCGCCCGAGCGTGAAGCGGATCGACGAATGCGCAAGCTCGTCCGAGCGCCCGAGCGCGCGCAACACGTACGACGGCTCGAGCGATGCCGAAGTGCAGGCCGAACCGGAGGAGACCGCGATGTCCTTCACGGCCATGATCAGCGACTCGCCCTCGACGAAGTTGAAGCTGACGTTCAGGTTGTGCGGCACGCGCTGCTCGAGGCTGCCGTTGATGAACACTTCCTCCATCCGCTGCACGCCGGCAAGCAGCCGGTCGCGCAGGCCGCGGATGCGCTCGTTGTCGCTCGCCATCTCGGTCCTGGCGAGCCGGAACGCTTCGCCCATGCCGACGATCTGGTGGGTCGCCAGCGTGCCGGAGCGAAATCCCCGCTCGTGACCGCCGCCGTGGATCTGCGCTTCCAGGCGCACGCGGGGCTTCCTGCGCACGAAAAGCGCGCCGATGCCTTTCGGCCCGTAGGTCTTGTGCGCCGAGAACGACATCAGGTCGACCTTCAGCGCCTGCAGGTCGATCGGCAGCTTGCCGGTCGCCTGCGCCGAATCGACATGGAACAGCACGCCGCGCTTGCGGCACATTTCGCCGATCGTCGCCACGTCCTGGATGACGCCGATCTCGTTGTTGACGAGCATCACCGAGGCAAGGATCGTGTCCGGACGGAATGCGGCCTCGAACTGATTCAGGTCGAGCAGGCCGTCGGGCTGTACGTCCAGATAGGTCACCTCGAATCCGCGACGCTCCAGTTCCCGGCACGTGTCGAGCGTCGCCTTGTGCTCGGTCTTGACGGTGATGAGGTGCTTGCCCTTCGTCTTGTAGAACTCCGCCGCGCCCTTGAGCGCGAGGTTGATCGATTCGGTGGCGCCGGACGTCCAGACGATGTCCTTGCCGTCGCAGTTGACGAGCGCGGCGACGTTGGCGCGCGCTTCCTCCACCGCTTCTTCCGTCCTCCACCCGAATACGTGCGAGCGGCTCGCCGGGTTGCCGAAATTCTCGGTCAGGTACGGGATCATCTTCTGCGCGACGCGCGGATCGACCGGCGTGGTCGCCGAGTAATCGAGGTAGATCGGAAACTTCACGGCGCGCGTCCTTCTCCGGCTCGCATCAGGCGGGGATCAGCATCACGGGCCGCGGTGCGTTGTTCTGCGCGGCCCGCTCGTCGTGCAGCACGGCAACGTGCTTGCCCTGCTGATGGTCGACCAGGTCTGCGAGCGTCACAGACGAGAGGTAGTCGTACATCTTCTCGTTCAGCCGTGCCCACAGGTCGTGCGTCATGCAGCGGCGGTCGTCATGGCAGTTTTCCTTGCCGCCGCACTGCGTGGCATCGAGCGGCTCATCGACCGCGACAATGATGTCGGCGACCGAGATTTCCTTCAGCGGCCGGCCGAGGTTGTAGCCGCCGCCCGGCCCGCGCACGCTCGTGACGAGCCTTGCGCGGCGCAACCGCCCGAACAACTGCTCCAGGTAAGAAAGCGAAATGCGCTGGCGCTCGCTGATCGCCGCAAGCGTCACCGGACCGTGCGTCTGGCGCATGCCAAGGTCCACCATTGCGGTCACCGCGAACCTGCCTTTGGTCGTCAATCTCATGAACTCGGTTCCTCTAGAGGCTCAAGTGAAACCCTCTCAGGCGCCATTATAGCGAGAAACCTAGTGTTTTACTCAACTTATTTTGTTAAATGCAATCAATCACTTGATTGCACGCAAGGGGTCGATTCGAGCGGCTTCGCGAGCGCGCTCGCGGTTCTCTTCTTCCAGCCGCCGCAGCTTCTCGGAGAGCGCGCGGACGGTCTCCTCCAGCTCTCGCGAGTGATCGATCAGCATCTGGATCGCCTTCGCCTGCGGATCGTCCTGGTTCTGCACCACGGCGTACGCGGCAAAGCGCGCCGCCTCCTCGGGGGAGACGTTCTCGACGATCCGACCCGGGACCCCGACCACCACGGCATTTGCCGGAACGTCCTTCACGACCACCGCGTTGGCGCCGATCTTCGCTCCGTTGCCGACGCTGATCGGGCCGAGGATCTTGGCACCGGCGCCAATGACCACGCCGTTGCCGAGCGTCGGATGGCGCTTGCCCTTGTTCCACGAGGTGCCACCGAGCGTCACGCCGTGATAGAGCGTCACATCGTCGCCCACCTCGGCGGTCTCGCCGATCACGACTCCCATGCCGTGATCGATGAACACGCGCCGGCCGATGCATGCGGCGGGATGGATCTCGATGCCGGTCAGGATCCGGCCGATGTGCGACGTGGCGCGGCCGAACCAGCGCAGCCGGTGATGCCACAACCAATGCGCCACCTTGTGCAGCCAGAGCGCATGCAGCCCCGGGTAGCACGTCAGTACTTCCCAATAGTTGCGCGCCGCCGGATCGCGCTCGAAGATGGACGTGATGTCTTCCTGCAGTCGCTGGAGCATTTCAGAACGATGCTAGGGTAGCCCGACGATTTTGGTCAACTATTGCTTGTGGGCCTTTTGCAATGCATGCAGCAGGCCGCGCAGGATGTTGACTTCTTCCCGCTCCAGTGCCGGAACGCGCGAGAAAAGCCGCCGCCAGCGCTCGGGCAGCCGGGATCCGCTCGCGGCATCGTAGAACCCGGCACCGGTGGCAGCCTCTTCCAGGTGCGCGTAGAGGCGCTCGAGGTCCTCCACCGTCGCCAGCTTCTCCTTGCGCATCCCGGGCACGCTCGCGCCGGTAGCAACGAGCAATTCGTAGCAGACGACCTGCACCGCCTGCGCGAGATTGAGCGAGCGGAATTCGCGCTCGGTCGGAATGTGGACCAGGAACTGGCATGCGAAGAGCTCGTCGTTGGTCAGCCCCGCGGATTCCGGGCCGAAGACGAACGCGACCTCGCCCGCGGCCGCGCGCTCGAGCGCAATCGCGGCCGCAGCGCGCGCCGAGCATACCTGCGGCGACCATTCGCGCGGCCGCGCAGAAAGCGCAAAGGCAGCGACACAACCGGAGAGCGCCTCGGCAAGCGACGGCACCACGCGCGCAGAGGCGAGGACGTCCTCCGCGTGCGTCGCCAGCCACTGCGCTTCCGGCGCGGGGAAACGCTCCGGCTGCACCAGTCGCAGATCGGTAACGCCCATCGTCTTCATGGCGCGCGCCGCCGCGCCGATGTTGCCTGGATGGCTCGGGCGGCACAGCACGACGCGCACGCGGCTGAGGGAATCGCTCACGAATGCGCAGGATACAATGCGCGCCCCTCATGCATCCGGTGCTCAACATTGCGGTGAAAGCGGCCCGGCGCGCCGGCGCGATCATCGAGCGCGCCGCACTGGGCGGCGTCACGCTCGAAGTGCGCGCCAAGCGGATGAAC
>DASUMM010000254.1:0-7755 GCA_036277655.1 Burkholderiales bacterium
CGGCTGCTCGTCGCCGAGGCGAAGCGCCAGCACGGCGCGCTCGGCGACTACACAGGCTTGCTCGACGAGGTGACCGCGCTGGTGGAGTATCCGAGCGTGTACGCGGGGACCTTCGATCCGGCGTTCCTCGAGGTGCCGCACGAGTGCCTTACGCTGACGATGCGCCAGAACCAGAAGTATTTCCCGCTGTTCGACGAGCGCGGGAAGCTGCTGCCGCGCTTTCTCATCGTCTCCAACATGCGGGTGGCCGATCCGCGCCACATCATCGGCGGCAACGAGCGCGTCGTGCGGCCACGCCTCGAAGACGCGCGATTCTTCTTCGACCAGGATCGCCGGGCCCGGCTCGAGGAGCGCGTGCCACGGCTCGCCAAGGTCATCTACCACAACAAGCTCGGCACGCAGTTGCAGCGCGTCGAGCGCATCCAGCTGCTCGCCGGCTTCATCGCGCGCGCGCTCGGTGCGGACGCCGCACTCGCCGAGCGCGCCGCGTGGCTCGCGAAAGCCGATCTCGTCACCGGCATGGTGGGCGAGTTTCCTGAATTGCAGGGAACCATGGGCCGCTACTACGCGCTGCATGACGGAGAGCCGAGCGCCGTCGCGGATGCCATCGAGGCGCACTACCGGCCGCGGTTTGCCGGCGACCGGCTGCCCGAGCACCCGGTGTCCTGCGCGTTGGCGCTCGCCGACAAGCTCGACACGCTGGTCGGCATGTTCGCCGTCGGCGGCGCACCGACCGGCGACAAGGATCCGTTCGGCCTGCGCCGGGCGGCGGTGGGAATCCTGCGCATCCTGCTCGAAGCGAAGCTTGCGCTCTCGCTTCCGCAACTGCTCGCGCAGGCCGAAGCGGGGTTTCGCAGCACTGGCGTTGCCGCGAGCGCCGCGGAGCAGGTGCGGATCTTCCTCACCGAGCGGCTGCGCAATCACTTGCGTGAGGCCGGCCACCCGGCGGACGTCGTGGAGGCAGTGCTGTCGCCGCCCCCGGATCGCATCGACCTGGTGCCGGCGCGACTGGAAGCGATCGACGCCTTCCGCGCGCTTCCCGAGTCGGCAAGCCTCGCCGCGGCGAACAAGCGCATTCGCAACATCCTGCGCAAGTCCGATGCGTCCACCGGCGACTTCCGCGAAGCGCTGCTGCGCCAGCCCGAAGAGCAGAAGCTCTTCGCGGCGCTCGCGGCGCTCGAGCCGCAGGTTGCGTCGCTGATGGACCGCGGGCAATACCGCGAGTCGCTCCTCGCGATGGCGGGCCTGCAGGTCCCGGTCGACTCGTTTTTCGACAAGGTGCTCGTCAACGCCGAGGATGCAGCGCTGCGCGCCAACCGCCATGCGCTGCTGCGCCGGCTCGATCGCCTGATGAATGGCGCGGCCGACCTCTCCAAGCTCGCGCAATGAAGCTTGTCGTCCTCGACCGCGACGGCACGATCAACCTCGATAGCGACGACTACATCAAGTCGCCGGCGGAGTGGAAGCCGATCCGCGGCGCGATCGAGGCGATCGCGCGCCTCTCGCAGGCCGACTGGCGGGTGGTGGTGGCGACCAACCAGTCCGGGCTCGGCCGCGGCCTGTTTGGCGTCCCGGCGCTGAACGCGATCCATGCCGCCATGCATCGCGCGGTGACGCAGGCCGGCGGCCGAATCGATGCGATCTTCTTCTGCCCGCACCGGCCGGAGGAAGGCTGCGGCTGCCGCAAGCCGATGCCGGGCATGCTGCGCGAGATTGCCGAGCGCATGAACGCCGATCTGGCCCAGGTGCCGGTGGTCGGCGACTCGCTGCGCGACGTGCAGGCCGCGGCGGCGGTCGGCGCGCGGCCGTTTCTGGTGCTCACCGGCAACGGCAAGGAGACGCACAACGCCGGCCGATTGCCGGCCGGCACGCGGGTGTTTCCGGACCTCGCTGCGGTCGCCGAGCACCTGGCTCCATGATTCTGCTGCGCTCGGCGCTGTTTGCGCTTGCGCTCGTCCTCGTCACACCGCCCTACGCCCTGATGGCGCTCGCTTCTGCGCCGCTGCCGCGGCACATGCGCTACCGGGTGATCTCCGGCTGGTCGCGGCTCGTGCTCTGGCTGGCGCGCTGGATCTGCCAGGTGCGCTGGCACGTGGAAGGCCGCGAGCATCTGCCCGCGCAGCCCTCGGTGATCCTTGCCAAGCACCAGTCCGCCTGGGAAACGCTCGCCTTCCAGCAGATCCTTCCGCCTCAGGTGCATGTGCTCAAGCGCGAGCTGCTGTGGATTCCGTTTTTCGGCTGGGGCCTCGCGCTGATGAGCCCGATCGCGATCGATCGCTCGCGCGCCTCGTCGGCGCTGCGCGCAATGGCGCGCAAAGGAAAGGAACGGCTCGAGCAGGGGTTCTGGGTGATCGTCTTTCCCGAGGGAACGCGGGTCGCCCCCGGCGAGCGGCGGAAGTATCAGCCGGGCGGTGCGTGGCTTGCCGCGTACGCCGGAGTCCCGGTGGTGCCGATCGCGCACAACGCCGGCCGCGTATGGCCGCGCAACTCGTTCTGCAAGTATCCCGGCGAAGTGACGGTGCGCATCGGCCCGCCGATCGAGAGCACCCGGCGGCCGGCCGAGGAGATCATTGCGCAGGCGGAGGAATGGATCGAGGCGCAACAGAAGACGCTCGACAGCTGACGCTGTTCGACGGGCCCTCCGGGAGCAACGCCGGCCGCCCGCGCCGGCTCGCACTGCAGGGCCGGCTGGTCGAATACCGGTTCGAGCGGCGCGCTCGCCGCACGATCGGCATTCGCGTCGACGCCGAAGGGCTTGCCGTCTCGGCTCCGCTGCGGGCGCCCTGGCGCGACATCGAGGCATTCCTGCGTTCGAGCGAGCGCTGGATCGCAGCGAAGCTCGCCGAATGGGCGCACGCGGGAAGGCCGGCGCGGCTGCAGGGAAGAAGCGGCGAGACGCTGCCGCTCTTCGGCGAGCCGGTCGTGCTTGAAGTTCGCCAGGGACCTCGCGCGGTTGCCCACGACGGCGCAGTGCTGTGCGTTTCGCATCCGGATGCCGGGCGCACGGGCGCAGTGCGCGAGGTGCTCGTGCGCTGGCTGAAGCAGCGCGCGCTGGAGGCGCTGGCGCCGCGCGCCGCGGAGTACGCGGCGCGGCTGGGTCGCAAGGCACCGCCAGTCGCCATTTCGAACGCGCGATCGCAGTGGGGCGTGTGCATGGCGGACGGGCGGCTGCGCCTTTCCTGGCGGCTTGCGCACCTGGCACCGCCGCTTGGCGACTACGTCGTTGCCCACGAGGTCGCGCATCTGGTCGAACTCAATCACTCGAAACGCTTCTGGCGCGTGGTGGAAGCGCTGTATCCTGAATGGCGCGCGGCGCGCCAGGCGATCGAGGCTGCCGGCGCCGCACTACCGATTCTTTGAGGGCCCTATGAGACTCCTGCACACGATGATCCGCGTCGGCGACCTGCAGCGTTCCATCCGCTTCTACACCCAGGTGCTGGGCATGAAGCTGCTGCGCACGACCGAGCGCCCGGAGCAGAAATATTCGCTTGCCTTCGTCGGCTATGACACCGAGGACCAGGCTTCGGTGATCGAGCTGACGTACAACCATGGCGTCGACAAGTACGACCTCGGAAACGCCTTCGGCCACCTGGCAATCGAAGTGCGCGACGCCGCCAAAGCCTGCGACGAGGTGCGCCGCCAGGGAGGCAAGGTCACGCGCGAAGCCGGTCCGGTCAAGGGCGGCACCACGATGATCGCCTTCGTCGAGGATCCCGACGGCTACAAGATCGAGTTCATCGAGCGCCAGCACGCCTGATTCGCGTGGCCGCGGGCGACGCCACCCTCGCGTTCGAGGACTCGGGCGCCTCGATCCGCTGCACCATCCAGGTCCACCAGTCCTCTCTGCACGGGCACGCCGCCGAGCTTCGCGTCGTGCGCAAGGTGGTAGTGAAGGACAACCGGCCGGTGCACGCCTCCGATACGGCTTATCGCGCGAGCATCGCACGGCTCGCCGAGCGCAACGTGGTCGAGATCCCGCGCGAGTCGCTGAAGGCCTTCTGCTACGAGGGCGAGGAGATCTCGATCCGCATCGAGGCGCAGCTCAAGGTGGACGACGGCCTGGTGTTCGACACCACGCTCGGTGAGCAGATGCAGATGGCGCTCGGCCTGAAGCCCGCGATCAGCGAGGACGCCAAGGGCATCGTCGATCCGGCGGACGCGTTTGAATTCGTCACCAACCTGAAGGCGATCCCGCCGGCCAACCAGGCCATCACGCTCGGCCTGCTCGTGATGGGAGCGATCGCGATCCTCTGCAACACCTGGCTTGGCTGGCACGACCAGTGGTCGCCCGAAGGCCTGACGCTTTTCTACGACCAGCGCGATTCGGACGGCGATTCGCAATCGCCGTTCTTCAATTCCCTCATCGCGAGCGGCGCCTTCGGCGCCGGCATCTGGCTGGCGATCAAGCGGCAGCTGCGCAAATACATGACCTTCGAGATCGTCGACGTTCCGGCGAGCATCGGCATCGAGCACTCGGTGGCGGCGCGCCGGCTGCTGCGAGGACGGCCGCGCGTCGACCTGAACGATGTCGTCGTGCGCATCGTCGGCTGCAACATGGAAATGGGGCAGTACAAGCGCGGCTCGGGGACGAAGGAACGCACCGTGTCGTTCAAGAACCCGGTGCGGGCGGTGATTCTCTATGACCGGCGCATCGACCGCATTGCGGCAGGCAAGGCGGTCGAAGATTATCTGGACGGCGAGATTTCGTTCGGCCCGATGTTCCGCGGGCTCTATCCGCCGCAGGCGATCGGCACCAGCCACGGCATCGCCGTGCACTGGGAGGTGCAGCTGATCCACGACCAGCTCGTCGACCAGGAGATCGTCTGTCGCAACGATTGCTTCGTCTGGGCGGACTTCCTCAAGTCGTGACGAGCACGCCGTTCGATGATTTTCTCGGGCTGGCATCGCGCGACTTCGCTTCTCATCGAGTCATCGCCTTCGTCGGCGAGAGCGGCAGCGGAAAATCGACTGCGATCCGGTTCCTTCTGGAGCGCCACCCGGATTTCCAGCGCAGCGAGGCCCTCGTCGTCGACGAGGCGCGCCTCATCGATCTGCTGCAGCTCTGGCAACCGATTGCGTGCGGCACGAAAGCGCTCGTTGCGAGCCATCTGGCGGCCGCGACGCTTCGCTTGCTGCTGCCGTTCCCTGGAGTGGCGGTCTTTCGCACCGACCGGGACTGCGGCAAGATCCGCAGGTACCTGGAGCGGCGCAACGTCGCCGCCACGGCGGCCGCCGTGCAAGCGTATGTGCGCCGGTTCGGCGCCACCTATACCGACGTCGACCTGATCCTCGAGCGCTTTCCGGGCCGCTCGTTCGATGCAGCACTAGGATGCTTCGAGCACCTGTGCACCCTGCAGCGCAGGGCTCAGGCGCCCGTGCCCGCGAGGTGTCGGGCGATCCGCAGGTAGTCCTGCGGCGCGAGATTCTCCGGCCTGAGCCGCGGATCGATCCCGAGCGCATCGAAATCACTCGGCGCAAGCGCAAGCGCATTGCGCAGCGTCTTGCGCCGGGCGGAAAACGCACGACGCACGACGTCCGCGAACACTTGCTGATCGACCGACACGCCGTTGGCGGGATCGAGCGGCTGCAGGCGCACGACGGCGGACTCGACCTTCGGCGGCGGGCGAAACGCTCCGGGCGCGACGCGAAAGAGCTTCTGCATGCGAAACCGGGTCTGCAGCATCACCGAAAGCCGGCCGTAGTCCGGCGTCGAATGGATTGCCACCATGCGCTCGACGACCTCCCGCTGCAGCATGAAATGCAGATCGCGGAATCGCTCGCCGACTTCGGCCAGCCGGAACAGGAGCGGCGTCGAGATGTTGTAGGGCAGATTGCCGACCAGCCGCGTTCCCTGCGGCAGCGTGGTGAAATCGAAGTCGAGCGCATCGGCGCAATGCAACGTCAGCCGCCCTGCCGGAACCTCTTCGGCGAGCCGCGCGCACAGGTCGCGGTCGATCTCGATCGCGGTGAGGTGCGGAACGCGCTCGAGCAGCACGCGGGTAAGCGCACCCTCGCCCGGCCCGATCTCGACCAGGCAGTCGGCGCTCTGCGGCGCAATCGCCCCGGCGATTCGCTCCAGCACGCCGCGATCGTGCAGGAAATGCTGGCCGAAACGCTTGCGCGGAGCGTGCGCGCCGCGGCTACTTCTCCTCGAGGCGGATTTCAACGTAGGTGCGATCGCGCAACTGGCGCAGCCACTCCTGGTAGGCCTCGTCGGACTTGCGGTCGCGCAGCGCCTGGCGTGCCACCAGGCGCTCGCGCTCGGCCGGCATTCCTCCGCTGCGCCGCTCGAGCACCTGCACCAGATGCCAGCCGAACGGCGTCTTGATCGGCTGGCTCAGCTCGCCCGGCTTGAGCGAATCCATCACGCGCTCGAATTCCGGCACCGTGTCGCCCGGGTAGATCCAGCCGAGGTCGCCGCCCTGCGTGGCGCTCACGTCAGCGGAGTTCACGCGCGCGAGCTGTGCGAAATCGGCCCCGCCGGCGACAACGCGCTCGCGCAGCTCGGCGAGGCGCCGTTGCGCTTCTCCTTCGGAGACGAGCTCGTTGGTGCGGATCAGGATGTGGCGCACGCGCGTCTGCGTCACCGGGCGTCCCTCTCCGGCGCCGCGGCGATCGAGCAGCTTCAGCAGATGAAAGCCGCCCGGACTGCGCAGCACTTCGCTCACGTCGCCTGGCTTGAGCGGCTGCAGCGCCGAAGCAAAGAGCTCCGGCAGGCGGTCGGCCGGGCGCCATCCCATCTGTCCGCCCTGCAGCGCATCCGCGGCGTCGGAGTAGCTCGCCGCAAGGCGGCCGAAATCGGTGCCGGCGCGCGCCTCTTCGCGCGCCTTCTCGATGCGCGCGCGCGCCTGCGCGATGCGCTCCGGGGACGCCTGGTCGGGAAGGCGCACCAGGATGTGCGCCAGGTTGTACTCCACGCGCTGGCTGCCGGACGCCTTTTGCTCCTCGAGGAAGAGGTCGATCTCGGATTCGCTGACGTCGATGCGCTCGTCCACTTCGCGCTCCCGCAGCCGCTGCATGGCGATCTGCCGGCGCACTTCCTCGCGGAACTTGTCGATCGGCACCCCGTCGCGCTCCAGCGCCTGGCGGAAGGCGCTCAAAGTGAGGTTGTTGTTCTGCGCGATGCGCGCGATCGCGCGATCGAGCTGCACTTCGTCGACGCGAAGCCCGGTCTCGGCGGCGAGCTGCAGCTGCGCCTTGTCGAGGATCAGCCGCTCCAGCACCTGGCGCTCGAGCAGCGCGCGCTCCGGCGCCGGCGTGCCCTGCCGCTTCAGCTCGCGCTCGGCGAGATCAACGCGCTCGCGCAGCTCGCTCGCGGTCACCACTTCCTTGTTGACGACGGCGACGATGCGATCGACCAGCTCGGTCCGCTGCGCGTGCGCAGCCGCCGGAAGAAGCGCCCAGGCGATGGCAGCGATCGCTGCGCGAAGAATCGGCGCGCGCAAGGCTAGAACACCTGCTCGAACGGCAGCGGCCGCCGCAACCCCGGCGGCACGAGGTGCCCTTCCCTCGGGTTCGTTACCGCGTAGCCCGGGATGTTGCGGCTGAGGAGCGTCACGATGTTGTCCGACCCCAGTCCGCCGAGCCCTTCGAACTCGAGCTGGAAGAAGACCGCCGTCGAAGTCGTTTGCGTTGCCGCCTGCAGCCGCTGCAGCAGCGCGCGGAACACCCAGCAGCCGGCGTTGTACTCGACCCCGGCGATCCCTTCGAGGAGCCGCGCGTCGCGCAGCGAGTAGTTGTCGCGCCCGACGCCGT
>DASUMM010000255.1:0-3896 GCA_036277655.1 Burkholderiales bacterium
TCGAAAGCGGCCAAGGCCCTTTCGACGCCCGCCCTCTACTCCTGCGCCAACAATGTCGTGACGTAGCTGAGCGCTTCCTTGGCGCTGTGCTCGTCGTAACCATACTCCGCCGTGAGGCGGTCTTGCACCGCCGAGATTTTCTTACGCGCCTCGTCGTCCGGCCGCGCCGCGGAAGTCACCAGCCGCAGCACGTCGCGGCGCTCCTCGAACAGGTATTGCTCGATCGCGTTGTGCAGCTGCGCATGGTTGTCGAGCGTGAATTTCTCGCCGCGCTTGTAGGCGCCCATCGCCTTGCGCACCACTTCCTGGCGGAACGAGATCTTGCCGGATTCCGAGATCTTGATCTTGTCCTCGACCGAGCGCAGGAAGCGCTCGTCGGGCTTGCGCTCCTCGTTGGTGATCGGATCCTTCACCTGGCGGTTGTCGAGCGTCGCCTCGACCTCGTCGAGGTACTTGTTCAGCAGCTCCTGGGCCTCCTGCTCGAACGACACGAAGAGCGCCTTGTGGACGTCTTCCTTGACCCAGCGGTTGTAGAAGTCCTTGCGCGCGAGGACCAGGAAGTCGATCCATTTGCGCTTCTTCTTGGCATCCATGCGCGCGTCGGAGTCGATCGAATCCTTCAGCGCCAGCAGCACGTCCATGCTGGTCAGGCTTTTCGCCTGCGACTGGATGATCGCGTTGGAAAGGGCGTTGATCACAAAGCGCGGCGACACGCCCGAGAGCCCTTCTTCGGGCGTTCGCGCGCGAATCTTGTCGATTTCGCCACGCGGCACGCCTTCCACTTCCTCGCCCGCATAGAGGCGCACCTTCTTCGACGGGTCGCCCTCCTTTTCCTCGCCTTCCTGCAGGCGCGTGAGGATCGCGAATACCGCCGCCAGGTGCAGCGCGTGCGGGTCGAGGTGCACTTCACGGAACGCCTGCGTGCTCGAGGTGAGCTTCTTGTAGATGCGCGCCTCTTCCTTGTACGAGAGCGTGTAGGGCACCTGGATGATCACCATCCGGTCGAGCAGCGCCTCGTTCTCCGATTCCTGCAGGAACTTGCGGAACTCCGCGAGGTTGGTGTGCGCGATGATCGTCTCGTCGACGTAGATCAGCGGGAAGCGCGAGACCTTGACGTTCTTTTCCTGGGTCAGCGTGAGCAGCAGGTACAGGAACTCGCGCTTGACCTTCAGGATCTCGATCATCTCCAGCACGCCGCGGCTGGCGGCAAACACTGCGCCCGACCAGGACCACGCGCGCGGATCGCCTTCGTCGCCGAACTCCGAGACCTTGGAGAGGTCGACCGAGCCGACCAGGTCGGCCAGATCGGCGGTGGTCGGGTCGTGCGGCGCATACGTGCCGACGCCGATCCGCCCTGCCTCCGAAATGAAGACGCGGTGCACTGGCATCTGCATGAAGTCGCCGGAGAACTCCTGCGCCATCCGCGTGACGCAGAACGGGCACAGCTCGCCCGTGATCTCGACGTTGTACGTTTCGCGGAAACGGGGTCGCAGCGAATGCGGCACCAGATGCAGCGGCGATTCGTGCACCGGGCAGCCGTGGATCGCATAGATGGCGCCGGCGTCGGTGTGGCTGTACTCCTCGAGCCCGCGCTTGAGCAGGATGACGAGCGAGGACTTGCCGCCCGAGGGCGGCCCGAGAAGCAGCAGCAGTCGCCGGCCGACTTCGCTGCCAGCGCTCGCGGCCTTGAAGTAGTCGACCAGGCGGTCGAGCGTTTCGTCGACGCCGAAGAGCTCGTCCTTGAAGAGCCGGCAGCGCAGCGCGCCTTTCTCGTCGGGCGAGCCTTCGTTGCGGATCATGTCCCAGATGTATTCGTGGCTCGAGCGGGTGAGTCCGCGCGGATCGTTGGGGTAGACCGTCTCGAGGAACGTGGCGAACGTTCCCGACCATTGTGCCGCCCGATGGTCCCGGCTGAAGTTGGCGAGCGACCTCATGAAGCTCGCCTGACGATCCTCCGCCCATGCGCTCGTGACGTTTTTCACAGTCTGGTCTCCTCTGAACGATGCTGCCGATGTTTCGGCCGAATCAAGAGTCCCACGCCAGCGTTACATCAAATGTACGTCGAACGTCGTCTGCGGTGCTCCCGGCATGGTCTTTCCTTCGCTTTCCTCGTGAAACGCGACGTTTTCCCGCAACTGTGCCATCGCCTGCCTGTGCCGTCCTTTGGCAGAACTCTGCGCGTTGGAGTCTAAAACGCATGAAGCGTTCTGCAGGCTGACGAGCTCCCAGCGTCAGTCTATGCCTGACAGCACGTAGATGGGATAGACTAAATTTTTCGCAGCCACCGGCCCGAACCCATCGAACGAGAAGCCCCGGGTGAGCGCGCAAGCCCAGCGTTAGAGTTGTCCGTCGTCGTTCCGGTTCGCAACGAGCAGGACAATGTCCTTCCGCTCGTCGCGGAAATCCATGCCGCCCTGCAAGGTCGTTGCCACTTCGAGGTGATTTACGTAAACGATGGCAGCAGCGACCGCACTGAAACGGTGCTCGCGCAAGCACTTGCCACCTACCCGCGGCTGCGAGCGTTGTCGCATGGCAGCAGTTGCGGCCAGAGCGCGGCATTGTGGACCGGGGTGCGCGTGGCGAGGGCGCCCTGGATCGCCACCCTGGATGGCGACGGGCAGAACGACCCCGCCGACCTGCCACGGCTCCTGCTTGCACGCGACGCTCCCGGTCGCCCGCAGAACCTGCAACTTGTAACGGGGCGTCGCGCCATTCGGCGCGATCGCTGGGCAAAGCGCGTCTCGTCCCGCATTGCAAACGCCGTGCGCTCGCGATTGTTACAGGATGCAACGCCGGACACCGGATGCGGCCTGAAGCTGATCCTGCGCAGCGCCTATCTGGAGTTGCCGTTCTTCGATCACATGCACCGCTTCCTTCCTGCGCTGGTGCAGCGCAATGGCGGCGCGACCTTGTCGGTGGACGTGCATCACCGCCCGCGCGCACGCGGCCAGTCGAACTACGGCGTCTTCGACCGTCTCTGGGTCGGCATCGTCGATCTTCTCGGCGTCATGTGGCTGCGGCGCCGCATGCGTCGTGCCGTACCGACCGAGCTGCGCCGCCCATGAAGCGCCGGGTGTTCGTTTCCGGGCTCGCTTTGCTCGCGACGCTCGTCGGCATCGGCTGGTTGCTGGAAAGCGGAGTCGTCGGCGAGTTGCTGAGCGAGCGGTGGATCGACCGCGAGGTGCGCGGCAAAGGCATCGAAGGCGAGCTGCTGTTCCTTGCGGTCGCCGGCGTCGCAACTGCGGCGGCGCTGCCGCGCCACGTCGTCGCGTTTCTCGGCGGCTACGCATTCGGGCTCGGCCAGGGCACGGCGCTTGCGCTTGCCGGCACCGCAATCGGCTGCGTGCTGACGTTCTTTTATGCGCGCATCGTCGGGCGGCCGCTCGTCAGCGCGCGGCTCGGCGCTCGCGTGCAAAGCGTCGAAGATTTTCTGGCCGCGCAACCGTTCTGGATGACGGTGCTGATCCGCCTGCTGCCAATCGGCAATAATTTCGCCACCAATCTCGCCGCTGGTGTCTCGCGTGTCCCCGCGCGCCCGTTTTTTCTCGGCTCGGTGCTGGGCTACCTGCCGCAGACGCTGGTGTTTGCGCTTGCCGGCAGCGGCGTCGATCTCGGCGCCGCCTGGCGGATCGGCATCGCGGTCGCGCTGTTCGTGGTTTCCGGCGCGATCGGCGCGTGGCTCTATCGCAAGTATCGCCACGGCAAGACGCTCGGCGCCGAGATCGACGAGGCGCTCGACGAGCACCCGGAAACCGATAGCGCGCCGCGCTGATGTCAAAAAACCGCGATCCGTCCTTGGCGGCGCTGCTTGCCGGCTGGATGGTTCTCGCCATCGCCTCGCTGTGGCTGCGCCCGCTCTGGCCGGTCGACGAAACGCGCTATGCGAGCGTCGCCTG
>DASUMM010000256.1:0-2150 GCA_036277655.1 Burkholderiales bacterium
CGCGGGCTTTGCGCCCGGGTCGTCATCCAGCGCGCCGAGCGGCAAGCCGTACCAGTTCGCTTCGAAATCGAAGCGGCTCAGGAGCTTCGCGCCGCAGACGCGGCAGAAGCCGCGATGCGTTCCGGCCGATGTCTCGTACCAAGTGACGAGCTCCTCGCCTTGCGTCCAGCGGAATTCCTTCGTGCGCACGCCGGCGCGGCTGCGAAACGCCGCGCCATGCGCTTTCTGGCACATGCGGCAATAGCAGTTCAGAGCCCCGTGGAGTCTGCCGCTAACCTCATAGCGGACGCCGCCGCACAGGCAACTGCCGGCGAGCACCTACTTCAGCTCCACTTCGACGAAGACGAACTCGTGCGGGTTGGGATTCACCACGTTGTGCTCGACGCCCTGCGGCCGCGCATACGACTGGCCGAAAGCAAGCTCGCCGACGATCTCGCCGTTTGCAGTTTCCTGCATCAGCTTCCCCGCGGTGAGGACGACGACGATGTAGTCGTGCGCGTGACGGTGCCAGCCGGTCTCCGCGCCAGGCGCAAAACGCCACTCGGTGACGATCGCGCGCTCGGTCTCCTGCAGCAGCTTCGATGTAGCTTTCGGTCGTGTCGTGCTCATGGTCGCGGCAAGAATAGCACCGACCGCAAGGCATAATGCGTGCCCTGCCCATGCCTTCCCTTCTCTGGTCGAAAGTCGCCCTGGTCACCGGGGCGTCGCGCGGGATCGGAAAAGCGATCGCGCTTGCGCTCGCGGATGCCGGCGCCCAGGTCGCCATCAACTACCGGGAACGCAGCCAGGACGCAGACGCGACCTTGCGCGAGATCCATCGGATGGGCGGCAAGGCTGCGGCGTTCCAGGCCGACGTGTCGACCTCTGCCGCGGTGAAGGATCTCGTGCGTCGCGTGGAAAGCACGCTCGGGCCGATCGAGATTCTCGTCAACAACGCCGGCATCGCTTTGCGGCGCAGTCTCGAGGAATTGACCGAGGACGACTTCGATCGCACGATTGCGACCAACCTGAAGTCGGCGTTCCTTTGCACGCATGCCGTCCTTCGCGGCATGCAATCCCGCGGCTGGGGTCGGATCATCAACATCTCGTCGGGCGCCGCGCGCGGCGCCGGCGTGGTCGGAGTGCATTACAACGCTTCGAAAGCCGGCATGGAGGGCTTGACGCGAGGCTACGCCGCGCGCCTCGCCAAGGATGGCATCACGGTGAATGCCGTTGCCCCCTCGCTGATCGCGACCGAGATGACGGCGCTCCATCGCACGGAGAATGCTGCACGAATTCCGGTCGGTCGGCTCGGCACCAGCGAGGAAGTGGCCGCCGTCGTCGTTTCCATCGCGCAGAACGCCTACATGACCGGGCAGACCGTGCAGGTGAACGGCGGTCTGCATTTCAACTGAAGACGATTTTCGAGAGGAGAGAACATGTTGTTCGAAACCACCACCGCCGGCAGCCTGCCGAAACCTTCGTGGCTTGCCGAGACCGGGAAGCTATGGCCGGCCTGGCGCGCGGAGGGGGAAGACCTCGCGCGGGCAAAGCGCGACGCCACGCTTTTATGGCTGAAGGAACAGGAAGACGCGGGCATCGACATCGTCACCGACGGCGAGCAATCGCGCCAGCACTTCGTGCACGGCTTCCTGGAATACGTCGAAGGCATCGACTTCGAGCACAAGGTGAAGGTCGGCATCCGCAACAACCGCTACGAGGCGATGGTGCCGGTCGTCGTCGGCCCGCTGCGGCTGAAAGGCCGCGTCCATCCCGAGGCCAAGCTCGCGCGCGAACACACGAGGAAGAAGCTCAAGTTCACGATGCCTGGGCCGATGACGATCGTCGATACGATCGCCGACCGCCATTACGGCGACAAAGTGAAGCTCGCGATGGCGTTCGCCGACCTGCTCAACCAGGAGGCGCGCGCTCTGCAAAAAGACGGCGTCGACGTGATCCAGTTCGACGAGCCGGCCTTCAATGTCTACATGGAGGACGTCAAGCAGTGGGGCATCGCCGCGCTGCACCGCGCCATCCGCGGCCTGCGCTGCAAGACCTGCGTCCACATCTGCTACGGCTACGGCATCCAGGCGAACGTGGACTGGAAGAAGACGCTCGGATCGGAATGGCGCCAGTACGAGGAGATCTTTCCGGCGCTGGCGAAAAGCAAG
>DASUMM010000257.1:0-5804 GCA_036277655.1 Burkholderiales bacterium
AGAGCCACGGCGCACCGCGCCGGGGTGGCGTACGCAGCAAGGCTTCCGCGCGCGGCGCATCGGCATCGTCCAGCACCCATAGCTCGCCCTGGCACTCGGCCGGCGGCAGCTCGCCCATCGCCGAAGAGAGGAACTCGTTCCGCACCACCGCGGCGATGCCCCCGGCCTGCAGCACGTTCTTCGCGTGATGCACTGCGACCAGGTCAAACGAGCTGAAGACACGCCGCATGCTGGCTGGGCGCGCTCTATAGCTGGTTCAACGCATCGCACTTGGCGGCGCAGATGAAATCGTTCTCCGAAAGCCCGCCGATTGCGTGGGTCCAGTATTCCACGCGGCACTGGTTGTAGCCGACGAACAGGTCCGGGTGATGATCCTCGCGGTGCGAGATCCAGGCGAGCACGTTCACGAACGCCATCGTCTGGTAGTAATTGCGAAACGGGTAGAGCTTGACCAGCCTGCCGTTCTCGACGATCCATCCCTTGAGCGACTTCAGTATCTCGTTCGCCTGCTCGGCGGTGTAGGGGGTCGCGCCTCCTTCGCACGGCTTGCAGCGCCTGCTCGCCAGGTCGTTCATCGCGCTTCTCCGGTCAATGGCGGCGACTGCATGCGGGCGATCAGCCGCGCGACACGCGAAGCCGCCGGGGGATGCGAATCGTAGAACGCCGAGTGCAGCGGATCCGGCGTCAGCGTTGCCGCATTGTCCTGATAGAGCTTGACCAGCGCGCGCACCAGGTCGCTCGGGCTCGCGTGCGAAGCGGCGTAGGCGTCGGCCTCGAACTCGTGCTTGCGCGAATACAGGCTCGCCAGCGGCTGCAGGAAAAAGCCGAACACCGGCGCGACGAGGAAAAATAGCAGCAGAGCCGCCGCCGTGGTGTGGGTGTGCACGCCGAGCGACTCGTAAAACCAGGGCTCGCCCGCGAACTGGTCGAGCCCCCACAGCAGCGCGAGCGAGAACGCGAACACCAGCCCGATCCGCTTCCACACGTGATGGCGCCGGTAGTGGCCGAGCTCATGCGCGAGCACCGCCTCGACCTCGGCGGGCGCCAGGCGTGAGAGCAGCGTATCGAAGAAGACGATCCGCTTGGCCGCGCCGAAGCCGGTGAAATAGGCGTTGCCGTGCGTCGAGCGCCTGGAGCCGTCCATCACGTACAGGCCGTTGGAGCGGAAGCCGCAACGCGCGAGCAGCGCTTCGATGCGCGCGGTGAGCGCGGCGTCCTCGAGCCGCGAGAAGCGGTTGAAGAGGGGCGCGATGAACGTCGGATAGACGGCGAGCAGCACCAGGTTGAACGAGATCCATGCGAGCCAGACGTAGAGCCACCACCATTCGCCCATCGCTTCCATCAGCCACAGCACGAGCAGCAGCAGCGGCACGCCGAGCACGAGGCTCAGCGCCGCCTGTCGCGCGAGGTCGGCCGCAAAGAGTGCCGGCGTCATCCGGTTGAAGCCGAAGCGGGCCTCGATCACGAACGTGCGATAGACGGCAAACGGCAGCTCGAGCGCGGCAAGCAGCACCACGACCGACAGGATCCATGCGACGCCGTGCGCCAGACTGCCGGCGGCAAACCATCGCGCCCATGCGTCTGCGATCGCCTGCAGCGCGCCTCCAAGAGTCAGCACGAGCAGCACGACGGCATCGATCAAGACCTCCAGCATGCCGGCGCGCGTACGCGCAATGGCGTATTCCGCCGCCTTGCGATGCGCGGCGAGCGAAATTGCTTCGGCGAAGCCCTGCGGCACGCGGTCCATGTGCGTCCGCACATGCTGCACCTGGCGCGCCGCGAGCCACATGCGCAGCGCGGTCCCTGCTGCGAGCGCGACAAGGAACGCCCACGTCAACGGATTTTCCATGGCATGAGAGAATACTCTTCAGTACAGCAGTGGAGAAAGCATGGCCCAGGAACTAAACCGGCTCGCGTGGCTCGACATGGAAATGTCAGGCTTGCAGCCGGATTCGGACCGCATCCTGGAGCTCGCCCTGCTCGTCACTGATTCCGACCTGAACCACCTGAGCGAAGGCAAGGTGATCGTCGTGCACCAGCCCGACGAAGTGCTCGACTCGATGGATTCCTGGAACAAGAGCGTGCACGGCAAGTCTGGGCTGATCGAGCGCGTGCGCGCCTCGAAGCTCGACGAAGCGAAGGCCGAGGCGCTGGCGCTGGAATTCCTGAACGGCTACGTTGCGGCAGGCAGCACGCCGCTCTGCGGCAACTCGATCTGCCAGGACCGGAGGTTTCTCGCCCGCTGGATGCCGCAGCTGGAAGCGTTCTTCCACTATCGCAACCTCGACGTCTCCACCGTGAAGGAGCTGGTGCGGCGCTGGAAGCCGGAGGCGATGAAGGGGCTGGTGAAGCAGGGCAAGCACGAAGCGCTGTCCGACATCCTCGACTCGATCGAGGAGCTGAAGTTCTACCGCTCGACGGTGATGAAGATCTGAGGTTCTAGCGCTTGCGCTTGCGGGCGGTGCGGCCGGCGCCGACTTCGACGATGCACTCGATTTCCACCGGGATCGCCATCGGCAGCGAGCCCATGCCGACCGCCGAGCGAGCGTGCTTGCCGGCGTCGCCGAAGACTTCGACGAACAGATCCGAGCAGCCGTTGATCACTTTCGGGTGATCGGTGAACTCGGGCACGGCGTTCACCATGCCGAGCACCTTCACCACGCGCTTCACCCGATCCAGGCTGCCGAGTTCCGATTTCATCACCGCGATGAGGTCCAGCCCCACGGTGCGCGCGTGCCGGTACGCCTCTTCGGCCGTGTAGTCGCGGCCGACTTTTCCCGCCGGGCGCTTGCCGCTTGCATCCGGGCGCGGCCCCTTGCCGGCGAGGAACAGCAGGTTGCCGGTGCGCACCGCATTGACGTAGTTCGCCACCGGCGAGGAGACCTTGCCGAGGTCGATGCCGAGCTGCTTGAGGCGCTTCTCGGCGCTCATTGCGCCGACAGGATCTTGCCGGGGTTGAAGAGGTTTTCCGGATCGAACGCGTGCTTCAAGTCCCGCATCAGGTCGACCGCTTCGCCGAGCTCTTCCACGAGGTAGGACTGCTTGCCGATGCCGATGCCGTGCTCGCCGGTGCAGGTGCCTTCCATGGCAAGCGCGCGCTTCACCACGCGCACGTTGAGCGCCTTGGCTTCGTCGATCTCCGCCTGGTTCGACGGGTCGATCAGGATCACGCAATGGAAGTTTCCATCGCCGACATGGCCGAAGAGCGGAATCGGCATCGAGGCGCGCTCGATGTCCTGCGCGGTTTCGGCAATGCACTCGGCAAGGCGCGAGATCGGCACGCAGACATCGGTGGAGAGGGCGCGCGCGCCGGGCTTCAGCTGCAGGCACGCGAAGTAGGCGTGGTGGCGCGCGTCCCACAGTTTCGAGCGCTCTTCCGCCCTGGTCGCCCACTGGAAATCGAGGCCGCCGTTGTCCCGTGCGATCTCCTGCACGGTCTCGGCCTGCTCGACGACGCTTGCTTCGGTGCCATGGAATTCGAGCAGCAGCGTGGGCGCTTCGCGATAGTTCATCTTGTTGTACTTGTTGAGCGCGGCCATCGTGGTCGCGCACAGCAGTTCGCTGCGCGCGACCGGAACGCCCATCTGCAGCGTCTGGATGACCGTGTTGGCCGCGCCTTCGATCGTCGGGAACGCGCATACCGCCGCCGACATCGCCGCCTGCATCGGATGCAGCTTGACGGTGATTTCGGTGATGATGCCGAGCGTGCCCTCGGAGCCGACGAAGAGGCGCGTCAGGTCGTAGCCGGCCGACGATTTCTTCGCGCGGCGCGCAGTCTGGATCACGCGACCGTCGGCGAGCACCACTTTGAGCGAAAGCACGTTCTCGCGCATCGTGCCGTAGCGCACTGCGTTGGTGCCGGAAGCGCGTGTGGCCGTCATGCCGCCGATCGTCGCATCCGCGCCCGGATCGATCGGGAAGAACAAGCCGGTGTGCTTGATGTACTCGTTCAACTGCTTGCGCGTGACGCCGGCCTGCACGACCGCGTCGAGATCCTGTTCGTGCACGGCGAGCACCTGGTTCATGCGGCTCATGTCGATGCAGACGCCGCCGCGCACGGCGAGGATGTGGCCCTCGAGCGAGGTGCCGACCCCGTAGGGGATCATCGGGACGCGGTGCCGCCGGCAGATGTCGACGAGGTTGCGCACTTCCTCGGTCGACTCGGGAAATGCCACCGCATCGGGCGGCGCATAGGGAAAATACGACTCGTCTTTGCCGTGGTGCTCGCGCACCGCGGCAGAGGTGCTGACGCGATCCCCGAGCAGCGCGCGCAGCTCGGTGAGCACGCTTTGCTCGAATTCGCGCGCCTTGTTCATGAGAGCCGCCTCATTGTAGCTTGATCTCGCCTTCGAACGGCACCTTCACGTCGAGCGCAGGGATCTCGAGCGTGACGCGCGCCGGCAGCACCTCGCCGCCGCGCAACGCCCCTTCCTGCATTGCGCGCTGCACCGCCTGCTCGATCTCGCGCTGCGAGTTGACGCCGACCATCTTGAGAAACTTGCGGATGCTGAGGTTGAAAGTTTCCTGGTCCATTAGGCTCTCCTGGTGGCAAGGATGCGGCGCGCGAGCGTCTTGCCAAGCTCGACGCCCCATTGATCGAAGCTGTTGATGTTCCACACCACGCCCTGCGAGAACACCGTATGTTCGTAGAGTGCGAGAAGGCGGCCGAGGTTCCGGGCGTCGATGCGCTCGAGCGTGAGCGTGCTGGAAGGCCGGTTGCCGGGGCACTCGCGGTGCGGCTCGACGCCCGGCGGCGTGCCGAACGCGAGCGCCTGCGCTTGCGCTTCTGCGTAGGCGGCGAGCAGCCCGCAGCGCTCGGCGTCGCCCGGCATCTCGCGGGCGACGACGAAGTCCGACGGCACCAGCTGCGTTCCCTGGTGCAGCAGCTGGTAGAACGAGTGCTGGCCGACCGTGCCCTCCTGGCCCCATACCACCGGCGCAGTCGCGTAGTCGATCGCACGGCCCTCGCGGTCCACCCGCTTGCCGTTCGACTCCATCGCGAGCTGCTGCAGGTATGCCGGGAGCAGCCGCAATGCGCGCGCGTACGGCAACACCGCGTGCGTACCGCAGCCGAGGAAATTCACGTTCCAGATTCCGACCAGGGCCATCAATAGCGGCAGGTTGCCCGTCGGGGGCGCCTGCACGAAGTGCTGGTCGATCTCGCGAGCGCCGGCGAGTAGCTGCTCGAAGCAATCGGCGCCGATTGCGACGAGCGCCCCGAACCCGGCGGCGGACCAGATCGAATAGCGCCCGCCGACCGCCTCCGGCATGGCCAGCACTTCGGCGGCACCGAACGCGCGTGCGACTTCCGGCTTCGCGGTCACCGCGATGAAGTGGCGTGCCGGATCTCGCGCGCCCAGCCAGCGGCGCGCGGCATGCGCGTTCGCGAGCGTTTCCTCGGTGGTGAAACTCTTGGAGACCACGATGAATCGCGTGCCGTCCGCGTCGGCGCCGGCCAGTGCACGCTCCAGATCGGCCGGGTCGACGTTCGCGGTGAAGCGAAATTCGATCGGGGTACCCTGCACGCCGAGCGCATCGACCACCAGCTCGGGTCCCAAGCTCGAGCCGCCGGTTCCGAGATGCACGATGCGGCGCACGCTTGTGTCGCTGCGCAGACGGGCGGCAACTTGCTTCATCTGCGCCAGCGTCGCCTTGACTTCGGGCGGTGCGGCGTCGCCCGCGCGCTGCATCGTATGCTCCGCCGCACGCTGCTCGGTCGAGTTCACCTGCGCACCGGCGAAGAGCGCCGAGCGCCATTCGTCAAAACCGCGCTCGGCGGCAAGCTGCAGCAGGCGCTCGAGCAC
>DASUMM010000258.1:0-2697 GCA_036277655.1 Burkholderiales bacterium
ACGTCGCCGCCGCCATCCGGCGCTGGAAGCACCTGCAGGCGTTCACGAACGCCGAGATGGAGGAGATCCTAGTCGGCACCGTGATCGAGCGTGCCGCCAGGCAGATCGGCCTGTTCCTCGCGATCCTGACGGTGGTCAGCACCGCCATCGTCGCGTTCATCATCTACACGATGACGGTCGGCAAGCTGCGCGAGATCGCAGTGCTGAAGCTGATCGGCACGCGCAACCGCACGATCGCGGCGATGATCCTGCAGGAGGCGCTCGGCCTCGGCGTGATCGGATTCTTCGTCGGTCGGCACGCGGCCGAACTCTGGGCGCCCGCTTTCCCGCGCCACATCCTGCTGCTGCCTGAGGACGCGATGCGCGCGTTTGCGCTCGCGATCGCGGCATGCGCGCTCGCGAGCGTGATCGGCATCCGTGTCGCGTTGCGCGTCGACCCGGCCGAGGCGATCGGTGGCTGAGCCCGCGATCGTGCTCGAAGGGCTCGCCAAGCGCTTCGGCGCAGGGCTTGCGGCCGTTGACGCGCTCAAGGGCGTCGACATGGCGGTCTACCCGGGCGAGGTGATCGGGTTGATCGGGCCGAGCGGCTCGGGCAAGACGACGCTGCTCAAGTGCCTCGGCGCGGTGATCGAGCCGACGCGCGGGCGCATCACGCTCGGCGGCCGCGTCACCTACGACGACGGCTGGAAGGTGCGCGACCTGCCCGCGCTGCGGCGCGACTCGATCGGCTTCATCTTCCAGGCGCCCTACCTGATCCCGTTTCTCGACGCGACCGACAACGTGGCGCTGCTGCCGATGCTTGCCGGCCGTCCGGACGAAGAGTCGCGTGCGCGCGCGAGAGAGCTTCTCGCCACGCTCGATGTCGCGCACCGCGCCGAAGCGCGCGTGTCGTCACTTTCCGGCGGCGAGCAGCAGCGTGTTGCGATCGCTCGCGCGCTCGCCAACAAGCCGCCGATCGTGCTCGCCGACGAGCCGACGGCGCCGCTCGATTCGGAACGCGCGCTCGCGGTGGTCCGGATCCTGCACCGGCTCGCCGCGGACTACGGCACCGCGATCATCGTAGTCACGCACGACGAAAAGATCATCCCTACGTTCCGGCGCATCTACCGCATACGCGACGGGCGCACCGTCGAAGAGGCTGGCGAAGGGCGCTCGATCCACTGACCTCGGGCTCGGTGACCCACTTGCGGCCGGGCGATGCGCCTGGGCGGATGGAAGGAGAGCACCGCGGTCAATGCGCCCCGGCAATGCCTGCAATCGCGGCTGCGAGCACCGTAAGCTCTAGGACCACCAGGATCGCGTACGTTCGCTCGCCCGCCGTAACCAGCACCGGCAGAATGCGCGCGTAGCAAAGCGCCGTAATGAGCGCCAGGAAGACGATGCCGAAGTAGTTCAGGTAATCACCGCGCGCGGCGAGAGCGATCCAGCCCCATCCCGAGGGTGCGTTGACCGCCGCGCGGTACTCGTCGACCGGAAGCGCCCAAGCACGTGCGAGATCGTCGAAGGGCACATGCGGCGGCACGAGCTCGAACGCGTAACCCACGAACGACGCGATCAGGAGCGCAAGGCCGATCCGCGTGCCCCAGTCGAGCCAGCGCGCATACGCGACCTCGGCCGCTGCCAGCGCGGTCCGATCCGGCGGCGAGGACGGCTTCAATTCCACAGCCCGAGTCCTTTGAGGAGCGCCCGCACGCCAGCGAGGAGCAGCAGCGCGATGACCATTCGGCGCACGATCTTCGCCGGCGCGATCCGCAGCCACCGGGCGCCAACCTTCGCGCCGAGCATCACGCCAATGATCGAAGGAGCCACCAGAACTGGCAGCACCGCGCCGCGATGGATGTAGACCCATGCGGCCGAAGTGTCGACCACCGAAAGAATCAGGCCCGAGGTGCCCACGGAGAGCTTGAGCGGTACTCCCATCAGCAGATTGAGCGCGGGCACGTTGGCCCAGCCCGCGCCGAGTCCGAACATCCCGGCGAGGAAACCGATTCCGGCAAACAGAAAAATGCCGGGGAGCGTGCGATGCGTGCGCCATTCGACCGTCCGGCCGCTTGCCGGATCGTGGAACACCCCGCCAAGCCGCAGAGCAGCGCCGAGCCGATCGGTCTGCGGCACTTGCGGAAACTCTGAGCGGCTCGCGCGCAGCATCAACGCCGCGATCCCGAGAATGGTCACGCCGAGCGCCGTCTGTGCGATATGCGTCGGCAACGCGAGACCAGCCAGCGCGCCGGCGATCGAGGTGATCGAGCCGGCAAGCGCGAGCGGCATCGCGAGCCGCAGGTCCGCCATGCCGGCGCGCAGCAGCCGCGGGCCGGCGGAAAGCGCGCCGCACAGCGCGAGCAGCAGGCCGGCTGCCCGCACGAAGTCGAGATGAAACGGAAAGAACCCGCCCACGATCGGCACGAACAGCACGCCGCCGCCGACGCCGGCGAGCACGCCGACGATGCCGATCGCGAAACTGGCCGCAAAGAGCAGCGCCGGCCAGACCCACCACGGTACCGGGCCCGCCTCAGCGGCGAACGCGGGCTGCGCCAGGACGAGCGCGAGAATGAATACAAGGAATCGCAACCCTGCCAATCCTTCTTCTTGCTGCGATTGTCGCACGCACCCTTTGCGCGCGATATGCTTGGCGTCATGCCCAAGCTCGCTGCCAACCTGTCGCTGCTTTTTCCAAACGTCGACTTTCTCGATCGCTTC
>DASUMM010000259.1:0-2903 GCA_036277655.1 Burkholderiales bacterium
GACCCGGCCCGGCGGCCGCTCCTTGGTGTCGCGTGTCTTGGCGATCAATTCTTCGAGGCCGGCGACGTCGAAGCCGCCTTTGGGCGACATTCCCGAGACGATGCCCGCGCCGCCGACCGCGAGGTTGGCGTCCTTGTGCGCGAGCAGGATCGTCGGGCTGATTGCCTGGTAGCCGCCGCCCGCAGGGTTCGTGCCGTAGATGCCGGCGAGGATCGGCACTCCGGCCTGCTCGAGCTCGGCGTGACGGTAGAACGGTGTGCCACCGCCGCGCCGGTCGGCGTAGAACTTCTCCTGGTCCGGCAGCTTCACACCGCTGCAATTGACGAGCCAGACGAGCGGAATGTGCAGGCGCTTGGCCAGGTTCGTCACCCGCAGGATGTTTTCCGACTGTCCGGCGATCCACGCGCCCGCGAGCACCTTGTTGTCGAAACCGATGATCACCGCCCAGCGGCCGCCGATGCGGCCGAGCCCGTCGACCACGTTTGTCGTGCCCTCTTCGTTGTCTTCGGGGTTGTACAGGCTGTGCAGCGGATGCCACGTTCCAGGATCGACGAGGCCCTCGAGCCGCTGCCACACCGTCAGCGAGCCGCGCTTGTTGATGTCGGCGGCAGCAAGGCCGACGTTCTCCTTCGCCTTTCTCGCCGCCGCGATCTCGGCTTCGACCGTCTCGAGCTTCGCGCGGCTCTGCTTCGTGCGCTCGATGCGGTTTTCCTTCAACTCCTTGCCGAACGGCGGCATCTTTTCGAAGTACGGTCGCATCGCGGCTACTCCCGATTCGGCGTGTGCCCGCAGGCCATGCCCGAGATGATGATTCGCTGGATGTTCGAGGTGCCTTCCACGACTTGCAGCGATTTCGCGTCGCGATAGAAGCGCTCCGCCGGGAACTCGGTCGAGAACCCGTACGAGCCGTAGATCTTCATGCATTCGTTCGCCGCATGCACCGCGGCTTCCGACGCCGCGAGCTTCGCGAGCGACGTCTCGTACTGGCTGGGCTTGCCCTGGTCCTTCAGCCACGCAGCGCGGTACACCAGCAGCTGCGCCGCCTGGTGCTCGAGCGCCATGTCGGCGATCTGCGCCTGCACCATCTGGTGCTGCGAGATCGGCTTGCCGAACTGCGTGCGCTGGTTGGCATACTGGATCGCCAGTTCGAGCGCGCCGCCGGCCACGCCGAGTGCGCCCGCGGCGCAGCCCAGGCGCGTCTGGTTCAACTGCCACATGCAGACGCGGAACCCCTCCCCCGGCTTGCCGAGCACGTTTTCCTTCGGCACCTGCATGCCGTCGAACACGAACTCGCCGGTCGGCGCACAGTGCAGCCCGAGCTTGGTCTCGATCGCGCGCGCGCTGCACCCCTTCATCTTCTTCGGCTCGATGAGGAACGCGGTGATTCCCTTGTGGCCCATCGAGCGGTCGGTGTAGGCATAGAGCAGCCCCGCGTCGCCGACATGCGCCTGCGAGATCCACATCTTGGTGCCATGGACCTCCCAGTGGTCGCCCTTGTCGAGCGCATGGGTCTTCATGCTGGCGACATCCGAGCCGGTGTTCGGCTCGGTCATCGCGAAGAAGCCGAGCTGGGTGCCGGCGACCCAGCCGGGAACGTATTTCTTCTTCTGCGCCTCGCTGCCGAATTTCGCCACCGTGAGCGCAGGCCCGAGGTTCTGCATGTTGAACGGCACCCGCCACGACGCCGAGACCTTGGCGATCTGCTCGGCCATCAGCACCGATTCCATGAAGCCCATGCCGCTGCCGCCGAGCTCCTCGGGCACCGCGCACGAGAAGAACCCGAGCTCGCCCATCTTGGCGACCCGATCGGTGCGGAATTCGTGCTTGCGCTCCTCTTCCGTGAGCGTCGGCGCGATTTCCTCCGCGGCGAAGCGCCGCGCGTTGTCCTGGATCAGCTGCTGATCCTGCGTCAGTTCGAAATTCATGAGTGCCTCGCTTGCTGCACGGCTGGCGCCGCGCCGCTATCCGATCACGAGAAGGACGGCGTCCTCCTCCACCTTGTCCCCCTTCTTGACCTTGACCTCGCTTATGGTCCCGCCGCACGGGGCGTACACCATGTTCTCCATCTTCAGCGCCTCGATCACGAGCAGCTCGTCGTCCTCCTCCACTTTCGCGCCCGGCTCGACCAGCACCGACCAGATGTTGCCCGCGAGCGGCGCTCGAACTTCTTCTGCCATGGAAGTGCCCCTTTTCGTGGTTGGAACGAGCCAATGGTGCCCGCAACGGATGCGGGCGCACAAGCGCATTCGAGGCCGATGGTGGTCGACCCGGCCGGCGAGCGCTTTGACCTATCGCAAACCGGAGAAGCGCGATCGCGAGAAGCGATCGCGCCGTTGACAGCGGGGGCTAGAACCGGAAACCGAAGCGGAACTGATAGCGCTCGTCGCCGCGGCGGAACGCATCGAGCTCATTCGCCGGGCTGAAGCGATCCCACTCGAAGCGTCCGAACATCCGCTTCGTGAAGTCATAGCGAGCGCTCATGCCGTACGTCGGCCACGGATCGATTCTCTGCGCCCACGGCGCGGCGGGCGGCTCGAAACGCTGCGAGTCGAGTCGTCCGTAGCTCCCCTCGATGGTGAAGCGCGGCCCGAAGCGATATCCCATCCCCAGACGGCTTCGCTCGACATTCAGGCCGCCATACCAGCCGGCGTCCTCTGCCGGAGCCGCAGCAGATGCAGCAGAGCACAGCGCGAAGAGCGCTGCGCTTGCCACGAGAGTGTGTTTGCCGACCATAGGCGAATTAGACCAAAAATGCGGTGCGCAGTCGTTACGCGGACATGCCCGGAAGGACTATCTCCCAGCGCCGTGTTGGCGGGACGCTACAAAAGATTGAAACGCAACGAGATAAACGACGCAACGACCCAGAGGTCCGAAAACGGCGCGCACCCGGCGTCCTGCTGCGC
>DASUMM010000260.1:0-3219 GCA_036277655.1 Burkholderiales bacterium
GCGGGCGTTTCCGCAGCGCAGCGAGCTTCGGCGATTGGGCAGCGAGGATGGAAGACGCAACCACTGGGAGGATTGAGGGGGCTCGGCACCTCTCCGCGCAGCACCGTTCGCTCCCGCCTCGCCTCGAGCTTTGGGTCGGGAATCGGCACCGCCGAGAGCAGTGCGCGCGTATACGGATGCAGGGGTTCCTCGTACAGCGAACGGCGGTCCGCCACCTCGACCACCTTGCCGAGATACATGACGACGACCCGGTCCGAGATGTGCCGCACGACCGAGAGGTCGTGCGCGATGAAGAGATAGGTGAGGCCGAGGCTCTTCTGCAGGTCTTCCAGCAGGTTGACGATTTGCGCCTGGATCGAGACGTCGAGCGCCGACACCGGCTCGTCGCACACGATGAGCGACGGCTGCATCGCCAGTGCACGCGCGATGCCGACGCGCTGGCGCTGCCCGCCGGAAAGCTGGTGCGGATAGCGATGCGCGTGCTGCGGCAGCAGTCCGACCTGCCGGAGCAGTTCCTGTACGCGTGCCTTGCGAGCCGAGTTTTCCAGGACCAGTCCGTGCACCTTCAGCGGCTCGGTGAGGATCTGGCCGATCGTCATCCGCGGGTTGAGCGACGAATAGGGGTCCTGAAAGATGACCTGCATGTGCCGGCGCTTCTTGCGCAGCTCAGCGTCCGGCAGCGTCGTCAGCTCCTCGCCTTCGAAGAGGATCTGGCCGCTCGTCGGGCGCTCGAGCAGCAGCACGCAGCGTCCGGTCGTCGTCTTGCCGCAACCCGACTCGCCGACCAACCCGAGCGTTTCGCCGCGATGCAGCGCAAAGCTCACGCCATCGACTGCGCGCACCGTGCCGCGATCGCGGTGCAGCGCACCCGAGACCGGAAAATGCTTGACGAGGTCGCGAACTTCCAGCAGCACCTCGCTCATGACACTACCTCGACGACGACTTCGCCGGCCAGCTTCGCTGCCTGCCAGCAGGCAGATAAGTGTGCCGAGCCGACCGGCTCCAGAGGCGGCGCCGCCTCATCGCAGCGTGCCACTCGGTACGCACAACGGGGCGAAAACGCGCACCCGTGCGGCAGGCGGGTGAGATCCGGGGGCTGGCCATCGATGGGCGCGAGCCGCGCGCGACGTGGCTCGTCGAGCCTGGGTACGGAGCGCAGCAGCCCGAGCGTGTACGGATGCCGGGGGTTTGCGTACAGCTCCTCGGCGCTTGCCCGCTCGATGATGCGGCCCGCGTACATCACATTCACACGATCGGCGTAGCGCGCGACCACGCCAAGGTTGTGCGTGATGATCAGCATCGCGACGCCGAGGCGTCGCGAGAGGTCGCGCATCAGCTCGAGAATCTGCGCCTGGATCGTAACGTCGAGCGCGGTCGTTGGCTCATCGGCAAGGATCAGCGAGGGATTACAGGCGAGCGCCATCGCAATCATCATGCGCTGGCGCATGCCACCGCTGAAGTGATGCGGATACTGGGCAAGGCGCCGTTCCGGGTCGGGGATGCCGACCATTCCAAGCAGCTCGATCGCTCGCTCGCGCGCCTGCGGCGGCTGCATGCCCATATGGATTTCCAGCCCCTCGGTAAGTTGCCGGCCGATCGAGAGCACCGGGTTCAGCGAGGTCATCGGCTCCTGGAAGACCATCGCAATCTCGCGGCCGCGAACCTGCCGCATCTCTGCTTCGCTGAGCTTGAGCAGATCGCGGCCCTTGTACACGATCTCTCCTGCGTCGATGCGACCGGCAGGCTCGGCGATCAGTCGCATGATGCTGAGCGCCGACACCGACTTGCCGCAACCGGATTCACCGACGAGCGCGACCGTCTCGCCCTCTTGGACGCTCCACGACACCCCGTCGACGGCGCGCACAAGGCCGGCCGCCGTTGCGAACGTGGTATGAAGATTTCTTACATCGAGAAGCGTAGCCACGACGCGGCAGTCTAGCACCGGGCAATGGCCCGAACTGCGCCTGCTACGATGGCTCCCGAATGACGGCCAGGAGAAAGCGCGCGCTCCTCACCTGCTCGGCGGTGCACATCGTGCACGACGGGCTGGCCGATCTGACCTACGTTCTTCTGCCGCTTCTCGCACAAGCCTTTGGCCTGTCGCTTGCGCAAGTCGGCTTGATTCGCGGCGCACACCGAACCGCCATGGCTGCGCTGCAGGTGCCCGCAGGATTGCTTGCCGAGCGCGTTGGAGAGCGTAACCTGCTTGCCCTTGGAACGATGGTGACCGGCGTCGCCTTTGTGGCGCTCGGCCATGCATCCGGATTCTTCGCAATCCTTGCGGCATTGTTCCTCGCTGGCGTCGGCTCCTCGGTGCAGCACCCGGTCGCCTCGACGATCTTGTCGCGTGCGTACGCGGCGGACGGCAGGCGCGCGGCGCTTGGCACCTACAACTTTGCTGGCGACGTCGGCAAGTTCTCGTTCGGCGCCATGGTTTCGCTCGCGCTGCTCGCAGGAATTGGCTGGCAAGCGCCGGTTGTCGCGTTTGGCGTGGTAGCGCTGCTTGCGAGCGGCGCGGTGCTGGCGTTCATCGCGATCCCTCGATTGCAGGCGAGCTCCTTCCCGCTCGCGCTAACTCCCGGCGGGGCCGGCTGGGGCATCCGCGATAGGCGGGGATTCACGGTGCTTTGCCTGATCGAGATCCTCGATTCGAGCACGCGCGCGGGGTTCCTCACGTTCGTGGCGTTCCTGCTGATTTCGGCAGGCTTGGCCGAGGGATGGGCGGCGAGTGCGGTGCCGCTCGTCTTCATCGGCGGCATGGCAGGAAAGTATGCCTGCGGGGTGCTTGCCGAACGTCTCGGCGTCGTGCGCATGATCGTGGTTACGGAACTGCTCACCGCGGGCGGCATTCTCGCGGTGATTTTCCTTCCCCCGATGGTGGCGTTCCTGATCCTGCCGCTGCTCGGTGTCGTGTTGCAGGGAACTTCTTCAGTGCTCTACGCGACCGTAGGCGAATTCGTGGAGCAGGACCGACTGCCCCGAAGCTTCGGGCTCTTCTATACCGTCGGATCCGTTTGCGGAATCGCGGCGCCGCTTGGGTTCGGGTTGCTCGGCGATCGCTTTGGCGTCACTGTCGCGATGGCGACCATGGGCGCACTGGTCCTGCTGACGCTGCCTCTTGCGGCGTTGCTGAAAGCGCGCTATGCGGCCGCGCGCTTGTCGTGCGCGGCCGAGTGAGCCTCGACGAGATATTCCGTCGCTGCGCGCAGCCCATCGCGT
>DASUMM010000261.1:0-2823 GCA_036277655.1 Burkholderiales bacterium
CACTTCACGGCCTTCCTCAACCGCGTCGGGACGTTGAAGACCAAGGTCGGCGACTGGAAGGAGCTGTTCTGGGAATCCGCGCACAACCAGCCGGGCGACTAGCGCACAATTCTGTCATCGCCCGCGAAAGCGGGCGATCCAGTCTTATATGTCCGGCGCGCGACATTTGGAGGACAGCATGAAAGCGGTGCTGAAAGAGCATGTGGTCGCCGAGAGCGACGATATCGTGGACTGCAAGGGCTACCAGTATTTCCCGCCGGGCGCCGTGCAACTGCAATGGCTGGAGCGGGCGCCGAAGACCGCCTCGGACCTCGAATGTCCGCACGGCGTGCAATTCTACCATGTGGTGATCGACGGCGTGCGCCACGACCGCGCCGCCTGGAGCTACGAGACGCCACGGCCGGAGATGGCGCAGGTCCGCGGCCGGTTCGGCTTCTGGCGCGACGTCAAGGTCAAGTGAATCCGTAGGCTGTAGGGTGGGCTAAGGCGCGGAACGCGCCGTGGCCACGCGCCACACTTAAATGCGTTCAGCGCACTTGATGAGCCGCCGCGTATCAAACTCGGTGGGCACGCTTCGCTTTGCCCATCCTACGATTCAGACTTGTTGCGCGCGCCCTTGCGCGGCTTCTTCGCGGCCGGGAACTCATGCACCGTTGCGGTGACGCCGGCGCTGCGGCGCAGAGCTTCCTTCAAACTGGTGGGCCGCCCGTGCTTGTGCAGCAGGTCGCGGAACGCCTCGTCCGCGAGCTCCTGAAAATCCTTCATCTGGTCGCGCGCCAGCAGATCGAGCGCGTTCCAGGTTTCCGGATCGAATTGCACGCGCTTGCCGGGCATAGCCTCACTCAGCTTGCGAGCTTCAGCCGCTTCTCCTTGGGCTCGAAGCGCGAGCGGAAAATCGCCGCGTCGAGCGGGTCGGCGAAACAATAGCGCACGAATGCGGCGTATTCATCCTCGACGTACATGTCGAACTTGCCGACATAGTTGGTCAGGAACTTCATGATCTCGCTGTCGCCGTCGAACGGCCGGCGCGGCAGCACCACCTGATAGGGGCATTCCTCGTCGAGCTTCTGCAGCCATGCGCTGCGCTTGTCCGCGTCCATCGCTCACCTCCACCGACCCGCAGGGGGAACGTATGTTCCTGATTTGTTCCTTGCTGTCAAGTGGAATTTGCCGGCTGCGGCAAATGCCGACATAGCGAGCCATCGCACCACGAGCCGGTGAGAAGCGGCGGGCGAGCAAACGTCGCTCGATCGACTCGAGTCATCGGTGCCTGGGCCCATGCCGCCGACGCAAACCGAATCGGCCTTGATGACCTTTCGATGACGGCGCGTGCGGACGTTTTGCTTGCCGATCCGGCGGTCGTCCGGCATAGGATTCGTATGATTGATTCGGCGACGGGCCGCGCGCTGATTCTGGCGGCCGGAGGAATTGTATTTCGAGAAGGTTCAAAGCCCCGCATCGCGGTCGTGCGATTGCGCCGGGATAAGGCGTGGGTGCTGCCGAAGGGCAAGCTCTGTCGCGGCGAGCGCGCGCTGGAAGCCGCCAAGCGCGAAGTCCTCGAAGAAACCGGATACCAGGTGTCAGTGCACGAGTTCCTCGGCTCGATGGCCTACGGGTTCAACGGCAAGATCAAGATCGTGCAATTCTGGCATATGCGCGCAGTCGGCGCGCCGGTCGGCAAGCTGATGAACGACGTCAAGGCGGTGAAGTGGCTGTCGCTGAAGCAGGCCATCGAGACCCTGACGCGTGCGCACGAGAAGGTGTTTCTCGCCAATGTCGGGCCGGCGGTGCTGAAGGCGGCCAAGCAATCGAAGCGCGACAAGTCCAAGAAGGCCGGCAACGGCGCCAAGCGGGCTGCAAAAGCAGCTGCGGCTACGAGACGTGAAGTGGCGGACGAGCGGCGGGACGCAAGCTACACTCCGTTCGTCGCCGCATTCGGTGGCCTTGGGCATTCGTCGCCCCCGACGCGCCGGATGGCCTGACGCCGATTAGTCGCACGCCGCGCGGCAGGCGGGTTCACCGCCTACCGCGGGGCAGCGTCGAGCCAGAACGGCTTCGCCTTCACGAACGATTTCCAGTCCTTGACCAGTTCGACGTCCATCTCGGCGGCGCGCCGGCGATGCCAGCCGAGCACGCCGCCGGCCGCGAACGCCAGTTGTCCGGACGGTGCAGCCTTTCCGGCGTCCGACCCGTCGGCATCGACGCCGACCAGCCGCGCCAGCATGGTTTCGGCCACCGCAACGTCGTTCATGCGGCCGAGATCGTCCTGCAGCCGGGCCAGCTTCTTCATGAACTTCTTTTTCCGCTCGTCTCCGAAAATGTCGCTGAAGAAATCGAGCGCATAGCGCAGCCGCTTCAGCGCGATCCGCACCTCGTGGCGCTCCGGCTTGGACAATTGCTCAAAGCCATGCCCGCGCTTCAGGAGCCGCTCGTGGGCGCGCGTGAGCGCGGCCGACGCCAGTTCGAGCAACGGCTGATCGAGGCCTTTGCCTTCGCCGGTTTTGGACAGATCGTCGGCACAGCCAAGCGCGCAGAGATCGATCAGCAGATGACGGTAGCGCGCGGACTCCAGCGCCTCCGCCACGCCGCGGTAGGCCTCGGCTTTCTTCACCGCGAGCGTCGCCATCAGGGGTGCCAGCTGCTTCTCCTCGCCGAGCGCCGCGATCGCCGGTTCGAGCAGTTCGGCCTGCAGCACGTCGAGATCGCGCGCGGCGCCGAGGATGCGGCCGAGCCAGCGCACTTCCTCGTCGATCGGCGCGATACGCTTGCGGCGCAACAGCGGCCGGTAGATCTTGAACGCCGACCGCAGGCGGCGCAGCGCAA
>DASUMM010000262.1:0-2613 GCA_036277655.1 Burkholderiales bacterium
CGTGAATGTTATAGACCATTACAATCCACCGGTCAACGAAAACTCCCTCCGCATCATGCACCTGCGCAATGAGCAGCCGGTGGTCATCGCCGGCGGCGGCATCGGCGGCCTGGCGACCGCAGTCGGCCTCGCCGCCAAGGGCTTCCGTGTGCTCGTGCTCGAGCAGGCGCACCGTTTTGGCGAGATCGGTGCCGGCATCCAGATCGCGCCGAACGCCTGGTCGGCGCTCGATGCGCTCGGCGTGGGCGAATTGGTGAAGCGCGAGGCCGTCTTCATCGAACGGCTGCTGCTGATGGACGGCGTCTCCGGCGAGACGGTGATCGAGATCCCGCTCGATGAGCATTTCCGCGAGCGCTATGGCAATCCGTACGCCGTCACGCATCGCGCCGACATCCACGGCTCGATCCTCGATGGCTGCCGGGCGCACGCCGAGCGCATCGAGCTGCGCACCGACAGCCGCGTCGCGGGCTTCGCCATCGAAGGCCGGGGGGTTTCGGTGCGGCTGGAGAGCGGCGAGCGGATCGCGGCTGCCGCACTGGTCGGTGCCGATGGCTGGAACTCGCGCGTGCGCGAGACGATCATCGGCGACGGCGAGCCGGCGCTCTCCGGGCACATGTGCTATCGCGCGGTGCTCTCGATCGAAGATATGCCGCCGGACCTGCGCTGGCCGGCGGCAACGCTATGGGCGGGACCGAACACGCACATCGTGCATTACCCGCTGCGCGGCTGGAAGCTCTTCAACCTGGTGGCGACCGTGGTGCGCGAGCACGCCGGCAGCGGCCACAACGAGGAAGCTTCGCCCGACGAGGTGCTGCCGTTCTTCGCCCACAACTGCGAAAAGCCGATGAGCCTGATGCGGGTGCCGAAGACCTTTCGGCGCTGGATGCTGCGTTTTCGCGAGCCGGTCGCGAACTGGACTTCGGGGCCGGTCACGCTGCTGGGCGACGCTGCGCACCTGATGCTGCAGTACTTCGCGCAGGGCGCGGCGATGGCGATGGAGGATGCGGTGTGCCTCGCAGCATGCGCCGATGAGGCAGACGGCGATTTCGCGGCAGCGTTTCGAAGCTACCAGGAGCGCAGGCTGGTGCGCGCGTCGCGCGTGCAGGTGTCGGCGAAGTTGCTGGGGCTCCTGTACCACGCAGGCGGCGTCTCGCGGCTGGTGCGCAACGACATGTATCGGGAATCGAAGCCCGAGAGCTACTACGAGTCGCTCGACTGGATCTTCACGCCGCCGGACTATGTGCGCGAGTTCCGCCGATGAGGCGTTCGCCTGCGCCACTTCGGCCGCGTGCGCTCGCGCCGATCCGGCGCCTGCCGGAGCTCGACTACGACGTGCTCGATGACCTGCTCGGCTACAACCTGCGGCGGGCGCAGGTGGCGATGTTCCTCTCGTTTCACGAGGCGACCCGCGGCCGGGAGATCACGCCGCCGCGCTTCACCGCGCTCGTCATCATCGGCGCCAACCCGGGGCTTTCGCAGTCCACGCTCGGCTCAGTGCTCGGCATTGCGCGCTCGGGTGCAATGGCGCTGGCAGACTGGATGGTCGAGCGCAAGCTGGTCGAGCGGCGCCGCCGGCCGAACGACGGACGCGCGTGGGGCTTGCACCTGACCCCGCCCGGCGAACGCCTGGTGCAACGGATGCGCCGCCGGGTGGTCGAAGAAGACCGCCGCCGTACCGCGGTGCTGAGCGCGCGAGAGCGGAACGAACTGCTGCGGCTGCTTGGCAAGCTTGCCGGCTGATGCAAGGAAAACGGGAATGCAAAAGCGAATCGACCTGAACCAGATCGTCGCCATCGATGTGCACACGCACGCGTGGAAATCGGCGCTGCGGGTGGACGACGCACCGAGCGACTCGCAAGAGGCGATGGGCCGCTACTTTCGCTATGCGCCGCAGCACCAGACGGTGCCCGAGATGGCGGACATGTATCGGAAGATGAAGATGGCGTTCGTCGTCTTTACCGTCGACGGCGAGGCGGGCTCGAGCCGCAAGGTGACGAACGAGGAGATCGCGAAGCTCGGGCACGAGCATGGCGACGTCGCGATTCCGTTCGCCAGCATCAATCCGCACCGTGGCGCCGAAGGCGTGGCGGAGGCGAAGCGCCTGGTACGCGACTTCGGCGTGCGCGGCTTCAAGTTCCATCCGTCGGTGCAGCACTTTTTCCCGAGCGATCGCCTGGCCTACCCGCTCTACGAGGCGATCGCCGAAGCCGGCGTGCCGGCGCTCTTTCACACCGGCCAGACCGGCGTCGGCGCGCAGACGCGCGGCGGCAGCGGCATCCGGCTCAAGTACTCGAACCCGATGCACCTGGACGACGTGGCGGCGGATTTTCCGGACCTGCAGATCGTGATGGCGCACCCGGCGGTGCCGTGGCAGGACGAGCAGCTCTCGGTTGCCGTGCACAAGCCGAACGTGTGGATCGATCTTTCCGGCTGGGCGCCGAAATACTTCGAGCCGAAGCTCGTGCAGTACGCCAATACGCTGATCAAGGATCGCGTGCTCTTTGGCACCGACTATCCGGTCATTGCGCCGGATCGCTGGCTCGCCGATTTCGAGAAGCTGCCGATCAAGGCGGAGGTGCGGCCGCTGATCCTGAAACAAAATGCCGCGCGGCT
>DASUMM010000263.1:0-7074 GCA_036277655.1 Burkholderiales bacterium
CCATCTGCCGCACCACGGTGAGCGGACGGAACGACGCCGCGCGGCTGCGGAGCGAAATCAGCTCGTCGCCCGAAGCAAGCTGCTCGACCATGCTCTGCGCGAACGCGAGGTTGCCGTTCGACGGAATCACGATGCGGCGCCCGAACACTTCCTGGATGTCGACCGCGGCGCCGTCCTGCAGCATGTCGGTGTCGGCGACGAGGATCACGGAATTTTCCTTCGCCGATTCCTTGAGCGGCGGATCGGCGGGCGCTTCCGGCTTCGGCTTCGCATCCTTCGCGGCTGCGGTTTCCTCGACCTTCGGCCGCCCCTGCGGAAACGCGGTTGGGAACTTGCCCGTCAGCCGCAATGCAAGCGGCCGGCTCTTGTCTTCGGGCTTGAAGCCCTTGGTGGCGGCTTCGCCGGAGGAGGTGGCGACGACGTTATCGACCAGCATCGAGTTCGGCGAGCTCTTGGCAAGCTCCGTCACTTGCAGGCCTTGCGCCGGCTTCACATGGAACGCGCCGCCAAATGCATAGAGCAGCGTCTCGATCTGGCTGGTGGCAACGTCCTCGCGATTGAGCGCGGTGCGGTTCAGCGTGAGCACCGTCGGCGTGTAGCGGTTGCCCTGGCCGGAGGCGTAGACGACATCGGCGATCACCTTGCCGGGATTCATCTCGATGCCCCAGGCCTTGAAGAGGCGCGGCAGCGTCGAGCTGGTGCCGCCGCCACCGACGCCGGGCATCGGACTTGGCTGCTGGTCGAAGTACGCGTAAGGATCGACGAAGACGATGAGCTTCCCGCCGCGCAGCACGAACTGGTCGAGCGCGTACTCGGTCGCTTCCGAGATGTCGCGGGGGTGGATCAGCAGGAGGACGTTCAGATCCTTGTCGATCGAGCTCGCCGTCATGTTGACCTGGCGCACGTTGAAGTCGCGCTTCAGCTCGTTCGCGAGCACCCAGGGCTCGGAGCTCTGGCGCGTGAACGGGTTGAACTTCTCCCCGAGCACCGGCAGTGAGCTCATGAGGCCGATCGTCGGCTGCTGGGTCGAGCCGACGCGCGCGATCGCGCGCGCAAGATCGTACTCGAGCAGGCGCTCGCGTGCCGGATTGAGCGCCGGCAGCGTCTGCTTGCGTTCGAGCCGGCTCACCGCCAGGCCGAGGTAGAACTGCTCGCCCGACATCAGCTGCTGCGACTCGATGCCGTCGAGCTGCGCCGCGTCTTCCTCTTCCGAGTCGGGTTTCGGGTCGTATTTCTCGATGACGAGATTGCTGCCGGCGACCGACTTGAACTCGCGCACCAGGTCGTCGACGCGTTGCGCGTAGCTGCGCAGCTGCACCGGCACCTGCTCGCCCTGCGAGATGTAGACGCGCACTTTCACCGGCGCATCCAGCCCGCGCAGGATCTTCTTCGTGCCTTCGGAAAGCGTGTACAGGTTGCCCTCGGTCAGGTCGGCTCGCACCGCGAACCGCGAGGCGAGGTAGTTGAACGCCACCAGCGCCAAGAAGAGCGCCACGAGGCCGATGGCGGAGTAGAGCAGGTGGTCGTACTTCTTCATCGTTTCACCCTGCGCGGTGGCCGCGGATGATGACGCCGGTCGCGAACAGCGCGAAGCCGATCACCGAGAGGAAGAACGCGAGGTCGCGCGTATCGATCACGCCTTTCTGGAAGCCGTCGAAATGCGTCATCACCGAGAACGCCGCCACCGTGTCGACGAACGCCGGGCTCGCCCAGCGCCCGAGAAGATCGGTCACCGGGCTGTAGCCGGCGAGGATCAGGAACAGGCACACCACCACCGCAAGAATGAAGGCGACCACCTGGTTGCGGGTGATCGCCGAAGTCATGCAGGTGATTGCCAGGTAGGCGCCCGCCAGCATCACGGCTCCCAGATAGCCGGCAGCGATGGCGCCGTTGTCCGGGTCGCCGAGCACGTTCACCGTGATCACGATCGGGAACGTCAGCGCAAGCGCCAGCGCAAGGAACAGCCACGAGGCAAGGAACTTGCCGACGATCGCCTGCCAGGTCGTCACCGGCAGCGTGAGCAAAAGCTCGATCGTGCCGGCGCGGCGCTCTTCCGCCCACAGCCGCATGCCGACCGCCGGCACGAGCACGAGGCAGAGCCACGGGTGCCAGCCGAAGAACGCCCCCAGGCTCGCTTCGCCGCGCTCGAAGAACGCGCCGGCCGTGAACGTGAAGAAGCCGGCGAGCAACAGGAAGATCACCAGAAACACATACGCAACGGGCGAAGTGAAGTAGGCGGCCAGTTCGCGCGCGCAGATGATGCGGATCGCCCTCATGCGGCCACCGTGTCCGATTGCGTGACGCTGCGAAATACCTCGTCCAGCTCGCCCCGCTCGCTGTACATGCCGCGCACCTTCCAGCCCTCGCGCTTGACGAGCTCGATCACCGCGGCGGCCAGCATCGCGCCCTCGGCAGCGCTCGCCGGGTAAATGCGGAACGCACCATCGATCGCCTCGACGCGGCCAAGCACAGCCAGCTTTTCCGCCGTCGCGCCCTCGGCATCCAGCGTGACCGCGCCGGCGTGGCTGGAGCGAGCGCGCAGCTCTTCCGGCGTCCCCTGCGCGACGATCCTGCCGCGGTCGATGATGATGGCGCGCGAGCAGGCGGCGTCGACCTCCTCCAGGATGTGCGTGGAAAATACGACCGCCTTGGTCTTGCCGAGCTCGCGAATCAGGTTGCGCACCTCGTGCTTCTGGTTCGGATCGAGTCCGTCGGTGGGCTCATCCAGCACCAGCACCTGCGGATCGTGGATCAGCGCCTGCGCAAGGCAGGTGCGGTGCTTGTAGCCCTTGGAGAGCGTATCGATGCTCTGGTGCACCACGCCCGAGAGAAAGCACATCTCGATCGCGCGCGCGACGGCGCTCTTGCGCGCGGAGCCTTCCAGGCCGCGCATCGCCGCAATGAAGCCGAGAAAGCTCTCGACGGTCATGTCCGGGTACGACGCCGCGCTTTCGGGCAGATAGCCGATCAGGCGTTTCGCCGCCAGCGGCTCGGCGCTGACGTCGTGCCCGCCGACACTGACGCGGCCGCTCGTCGGCGGATAGAACCCGGTGATCATGCGCATGGTGGTCGACTTGCCGGAACCGTTCGGCCCGAGGAAGCCGAGCACCTCGCCGCGCTCGACATTGAACGAAATGCCGTCGACGGCGCGCTTGGCGCCGAACGTCTTCACCAGGTTTTCGATGCGAATCATCGCCGTTGCAGCTTCTTGCGGCTGCGAGATAGGGTTCGCCGCCGGATTTTCAAGGGGGCGGATTATCGCCCAATTGTTGTGGTAAAAACCGAGCCCACAAAGGAAAAAGGGAGACAGACATGCTCGCCATTCGTCTCGCCGCTGCGCTCGCCGGTACGCTCGTCGCGTTCGCGTCGGTTGCGCAACCCGCGCTCAAGATGATGATTCCGGCCAATCCCGGCGGCGGCTGGGACCAGACCGGCCGCAACCTCGCTGCCGCGATGCAGGCTGCAAAGCTCGTCTCGAGCGTGCAGTTCGAGAACAAAGGCGGTGCCGCCGGGATCATCGGGCTCGCGCAGTTCGTCAATTCCGCGAAGGGAGACCCGAACGCCGTGATGGTCGGCGGCATGGTGATGGTGGGCGGCATCATTCTCGGCAAGTCGCAGGTCAACCTGACGCAGGTGACGCCGCTTGCGCGGCTGACGAGCGAATGGGAAGCGATCGTGGTGCCGGCGGCTTCGCCGCATAAGACGATGGCCGACCTGGTGAAGGCCTTCAAGGAAAACCCCGGCAAAGTCTCGTGGGGCGGCGGCTCGGCGGGCGGCACCGACCATATCCTGGTCGGACTGATCGCAAGAGCGGTCGGCGTCGATCCGGCGAAGATCAATTACGTCGCGTTCAAGGGCGGCGGCGAAGCAAGCGTCGCGATCCTCGGCGGGCACGTCACCGCGGGCGTTTCGGGAATCGGCGAATTCGCCGAGCAGGTGAAGGCCGGCAAGATGCGCGCGCTCGCGCAGTCGGGTCCGACCAAGGTCGACGGCATCCCGTCGCTGAAGGAACAGGGGATCGACGTCGAGCTGGGCAATTGGCGCGGCATTTTCGCCGCCCCCGGGATCACGCGCGAGCAGCGTGACGCGCTGATCAAGCTCGTGCGCGGGGCGACCGAGTCGCCGGCCTGGAAGGGAACGCTCGACAAGATGGGCTGGACGTCGGTGTTCCTCGCGGGCGACGAATTCGGCAAGTTCCTCGAGGAAGACACCAAGCGCGTTGCTGCAATCATCGAATCGCTCGGGCTGAAGAAGTGACGCGGTGAAGCGCCGCTCGGCCGCGGAGATCGCGCTCTCGCTTGGCGTGCTGGCGCTGGGCGCGGGCGTCGCGGCGGGCACCGCAATGCTTCCCTCCGAAGGCGGCTACGCCGGCATCGGGCCGAACTTCGTTCCGGGCGTGGTTGCCGCCTGCCTGCTCTTCACCGGAGCATGGCTTGCATTCGAAGCGTTCTCCGGCGGCTGGCGCAATGCGCCGCCGGACGATGCCCGAGAACGGGGCGAGCACCCCTTCGACTTCGCTGCGTTCGGCTGGGTGACAGTCGGTCTCTTCGCGCACATGGCGCTCATCCGGTTGGGCGGCTTCGTGGTCGCGGGAACCGTGCTCTTTGCCTGCATCGCGCGCGGCTTCGGCAGCCGGCGAATCGCGCGCGACGTGGCGATCGGCGTGCTTCTTTCGCTTGGCGTGTTCCTGTTCTTCGTCAAGCTCTTGAACGTCGGCCTGCCCGCCGGCTGGCTCGGGCCGCTCTTCGGAACCGCAGGGCTCTGATGGAAGCGCTGCAGGCGCTCCTTGCGGGCTTCGGCGTCGCGCTGCAGCCGATCAACCTGCTATGGGGCTTCGTCGGCGTCACGCTCGGCACGCTGGTCGGCGTGCTGCCCGGTGTCGGCCCGGCGCTCACGGTTGCGATGCTGCTGCCGCTGACGGTCAAGCTCGACCCCACCGGTGCGCTCATCATGTTCGCCGGCATCTACTACGGTGCGATGTTCGGCGGCTCGACGACGACGATCCTGCTGAACACCCCTGGGGAATCGGCCTCCATCGCCACCGCGCTGGAGGGAAATCGGATGGCGAAGGCCGGGCGCGCCGGGCCGGCGCTCGCGACGAGCGCGATCGGCTCGTTCGTCGCCGGCACGATCGCCACGCTGCTGCTGACGCTGCTTGCGCCGCTCGTGGTCGACCTCGCGCTCAAGTTCGGGCCGGCGGAGTACTTTTCGCTGATGGTGTTCGCATTCATCACCGTCTCGGCGGTGCTCGGCTCGTCCACGGTGCGCGGCCTGGCGAGCCTCTTTCTGGGGCTCTGCCTCGGCCTGATCGGCATCGATAGCCAGACCGGGCAGGCGCGCTTTGCGTTCGGCGTGCCGGAACTGCTCGATGGCGTCGACGTCGTGGTGCTGGCGGTCGGCCTCTTTGCGGTCGGCGAAGCGCTCTACGTGGCGGCGTACCAGAGCCGGCTCTCGGCGAAGCTCGAGCGCATGTCCGGCTCGATCCTGATGTCGCGCGAGGACTGGAAGCGCTCGTGGCCGGCGTGGCTGCGCGCCACGGCGATCGGCTTTCCGTTCGGCACGATTCCGGCCGGCGGCTCGGAGATCCCGACGTTCCTTTCCTACGCCACCGAGAAGAAGCTCTCGAGGCATCCGGAGCAGTTCGGCACCGGCGCCATCGAAGGCGTCGCTGGCCCGGAAGCGGCGAACAATGCCGCTGCGACCGGCGTACTGGTGCCGCTGCTGACGCTCGGCATTCCGACCTCGGCGACCGCGGCGATCCTGCTGGGAGCGTTCCAGAACTACGGCCTGCAGCCCGGACCGCTGCTTTTCCAGTCGCAGACCGAGCTCGTCTGGGGGCTGATCGCGAGCCTCTACGTCGGGAACGTCATCCTGCTCATCCTCAACCTGCCGCTGATCGGGATCTGGGTGAAGGTGCTGACGATCCCGCGCGACCTGCTGTACGCCGGCATCCTGGTTTTTGCCACGCTCGGCGCCTATAGCCTGCACCAGTCGTGGGTCGACCTGCTGACGCTCTATGTGTTCGGCCTGCTCGGATTCGCCATGCGCCGCTGGGACATTCCGGTCGGTCCGGCAGTGATCGGCCTGATCCTCGGGCCGCTCGCGGAGACGCAATTCCGTCGCGCGCTCTCGATCAGCCAGGGCGATGCGAGCGTTTTTTTCACGCAACCCATCTCGGCGACGTTCCTCGCGATCACCGCGGCGCTCGTGGTGCTGCCGTGGGTAGTGCGGCGCGTGCGCCGCTAGAGTTCAGTCCTTCAGCAGTAACGCCGAAAGCAGCCAGGAAATCAGGCTGTAGACGATTGCGCCGAAAACGCCGGCCCAGAATCCTTGCACCTCGAACCCCTGGATCACGGAGCCGACCAGCCAGAAAAGCAGCCCGTTCAGCACGAAGATGAAAAGGCCGAGCGTGAGCAACGTCACCGGCAGCGTCAGCAGCACGAGCACCGGCCGTACCACCGCGTTGATGAGGCCGAGCACCAGCGCCGCGATCAGCGCGGTGACGAAGCTCGATACCTGGATCGACGGCAGCAGATACGCGACCGCGATCAGCGAGACGGTGTTGATCAGCCAGAGGAGCAGCAAGCGCATGCGGCGGTCGACTCTATACTAGAACGATCGTTCCGGGGAAGCGCAGGATGAGCGTCGATCATTCGACGGAAAGAGAAGAACCGAAGCGCAGGCCGCGGATGTGGATGCCTGGAGCCTCCTACCTGAACCTTCGTCAGGCGATCCTGCGTCGCGCCTCGCGATGCACGATTGCCGTGGTCGCCGCGACGACAATCGCAGCACCGACAAACGTCCACGCATCCGCCGTGCGCCCGAAGAACAGCAGGTCGAAGAGCGAAGCCCAGACGATGCCAAGGAACGCAAGCGGCTGCAGCGCGGAGATGTCGAGCAGGCGGTACGACCACGTCATGAGGAAGTAGCCGAGCGTGCCGAAGACGCCGGCACCGAGTGCGATCACCCACTGCATCGCATTCGGTTGCTGCCAGAACCAGAGCCCCAGCGGCGTGAAGAGGATCGCCGCGAGCAGGCTCTGCCAGAAGACGACCTGCGCCGGCGTGTCACGGC
>DASUMM010000264.1:0-2881 GCA_036277655.1 Burkholderiales bacterium
CGCTCGTTCGCCGGCTGTTGCGACCACGCTTCGAACGCGGAGGACGCCCGCTCGAGCGCCCGTTCCAGCTCCTCGCCGCCGGTCGGGCGAATACCACCGACGACACGAGCCAGGTTTCCCGGTTCGCGCACCGGCTGCAAATCGTCGCCTGGTGCGGTCCCCTGCGCGCGGTCCGCGCCGATGGCGGACTCGAGCCGTTCGAGTTCGTCGCGCCGAGCGAGGTCGATGCCGACGGAGTTCTTCCGTTCGCGGAAAAGATCGCGAGGCAGCGGGATGCGGGGATGCGGCTCGTACGGCCGCGGCAGTTGGGCGACGGGGTCTGCCACCAGTTCTTCCAGCGGCACGGCAGGATCGGCGATCTGGTGCACGAACGAAGTGTTGGCGCCGTTTTCGAGCAGCCGCCGGACGAGGTATGGCAGAAGCTCGTTGAAGTTGCCGACCGGTGCGTAAATCCGGCACGGCGCGGCCGCGCCGGCGGCGAGCGCATCGTACAGCGCTTCTCCCATGCCAAGCAGCCGCTGGAACTCGAATTCCTGCGACTCTCCTGCGAGTTCCAGGATGCTTGCGACGGTACGGCTGTTATGCGTTGCGAAGGCGGGAAAGATCGCGTCGCGCGCTTCGAGCAGTGTTCGCGCGCAAGCGGCGTAGGAGGCGTCGGTTGCCCCTTTGCGCGTGTAGACCGGGTAGCCGGGCATGCCGAGCACCTGCGCGCGCTTGATCTCGCTATCCCAATAGGCACCTTTCACCAGGCGCACGGCGATGCGGCGTCCCGTCGTGCGCGCAAGCTCGATGACCCAGTCGCAGACTACTGGCGCGCGCTTCTGATAGGCCTGCACGGCAATGCCGAGGCCGTTCCAGCCGGCAAGCTGCGGGTCGGTCGCGAGCGCATCCAGCAGATCGAGCGTCAGCTCGAGCCGCTCGCTTTCCTCGGCGTCTAGCGTCAGGCCGATTGCGCCGTTCCGCGCGACGCCGGAGAGAAGCGCCATTCGCGGCAGCAGTTCCGCGAACACGCGCGAGCGCTTGGCTTCCTCGAAGCGCGGATGAAGCGCCGACAGCTTGACCGAGATTCCGTCGCGGGCGTGGACTTCGCCCGCGGGCGTGTGTGCAGCAACGGTGCGGATCGCGTGCAAATAGGATTGCAGATAGCGCTCGGCGTCCTCCGCGGTGCGTGCCGCTTCCCCCAGCATGTCGTACGAATATCGCCATGGACGCTGGGCCGCCGCCGCACCGATGGCGTTCTCGATCGTCTCGCCGAGCACGAACTGTTCGGCGAGCAGGCGCATCGCCTGGCGTACGGCGCCGCGCACCAGCGGCTCGCCGAGACGCGCAACCACGCGCCGCACCCGTCCGGGGAGATCATCGTCCGGTTCGTCGGCCCAGCGCGCAAGCGTGCCGGTGAGCATCAGCGCCCAGTCGGCGGCGCTTGCCATGAGCGAGCCGTCGTCCGGCGCATCCTGCCAGCGGCCGCCCGCCAGCTTCTCCTTCAGCAACGCGTCCGCCGTCTCCGGGTCCGGGATGCGCAGCAGTGCCTCGGCCAGGCACATCAACGCGACACCCTCGGCGGTGGAGAGGCCATGGTGGCGCAGGAACGTCTCGGCGCTCCATGCGTTGCGGGGTGCGGAGCGCACGGCCTGGGCGAGGCGGAGCGCTCGCCCGGCGATGCGCTGCTCCGCTTCCGGCGACGCGAACTGGCGGGCGAGCACTCGCTCGAGCGCCGCAGCCTCCGGCATGCGATGGCGCTGGCGCAGCTCGGCGCGGAAATGCTCGCGGGCCATATAATCAGGATTCCCGGCGGAAATCCTACGCCCCCAGCTGCGTCGGGGCTATCTTGCTTATGACTCCCATCTGGCAGCCGACGAAGGACCAAATCGAGAACGCGCAGATTACGCAGTTTGCGCGTCATTGCGCTCGCCGTTACCGGCGCGAGCTCGGCACGTACGAAGAGTTGTGGCGCTGGTCGATAGAGCAGCCGGAAGAGTTCTGGAACGAACTGTGGGACTGGTGCGGAGTCATCGCATCCAAGAAAGGCTCGACCGTGCTGGTGGACGGCGATCGAATGCCGGGCGCGAAATGGTTCCCCGAGGCGCGGCTGAACTTCGCCGAGAACCTGCTGCGGCGCGGCGACCTTGGCGATGCATTCGTGTTCTGGGACGAAACCGGTTTCCGGCGCCGTATCAGCTACTCGGACCTGTCGAGCAACGTCTCGCGTGCGGTGCAAGCGCTGCAGCAGCTCGGTCTTCGCTCTGGGGACCGCGCCGCTGCGTTCATCCCGAACATACCGGAGACCGCCACGTTCGCGCTCGCCGCGCTTTCGCAGGGCATGGTGTGGTCCTCCTGCTCGCCGGACTTCGGCGTCGACGGGGTGCTGGAGCGTTTCAGCCAGACCGAGCCGAAGATCCTCTTCTGCGCCGATGGCTATCGCTACGCCGGGCGCGAGCACGATTCGCTCGCCCGCGTGGCGCAGATCGCCGAGAAGTTGCCCAGCCTGCGCAAGGTGGTCGTCGTCCCGCACCTGCGGGCCAAACCCGACATCTCGCAGGTGCCGAAAGCGGTGCTGCTCGAGGAGTGGCTGCGGCGCTACCAGGCCGGGCCGATCGCCTATGCGCAGCTGCCGTTCGACCATCCGGCCTATATCCTCTTCACGTCCGGCACCACCGGCACGCCGAAATGCATCGTGCACAGTGCCGGCGGCGCGCTGCTCTCGAGCCTCAAGATGTACAAGCTGCACTTCGACGTGCGGCCGGGCGACCGGTTCTTCTACTACACGACGACGAACTGGGTGATGTGGAACCTGCTCTTCGCCGGGCTGGGTTCCGAGGCAACCGTGATGCTGTACGACGGCTCGCCGTTCGAGCGCGGCGGCAAGATCCTCTGGGACTAT
>DASUMM010000265.1:0-5760 GCA_036277655.1 Burkholderiales bacterium
GTCGAGACGCCGGATTCGCCGCCGATGAACACCTGCACGCCGTGGCCGTGCAGGGAGATGTCGAGGATCTGCGCCAGGCGCGTCTTCTGATCAAAGAGGTCGAACAGCTGGCGCAGCCGCGTCATGTCTTGCGAAAGGTCGCGCACCGCGAGCAGGTTGCGCTCGCCCGAGAGCACATACGGCTCCTTGCCTTCGGAGACCGCCTGGTTGCCGGCCTCGACCGCGGCGGTCATCAACTGGATCATGTCGCGTCGAAGCTCGCGCAGCTCCTGGTTCAGCCGCTGCCGCACCTCCTCGAAGCTGTGGCCCGAGTAATGCTGGTTGATGTAGTTCGCCGCCGAAATCAGCTCCGAAGCGCTGAACTCGCGCTCGGTGACGAGGATGCGGTTCTGCACATCGCCTTCGGGCGTCACGACGATCAGCAGCACGCGCTTCTCCGAAAGGCGCAGGAACTCGATCTGCCGGAAGGTGAGTTCGCGCCGTCGCGGCGTCATCACGATCCCGGCCAGCTTCGAGAGCTGTGAGAGGACCTGCGAGGCGGCGATGATCACGCGCTGCGGATTGTCCGGCTGCAGCTGGCCTTCGAGCTGGTGGCGCTCGCGCAGCTCGAGCTCTTTCACGACCAGCAGCGTGTCGATGAAGAAGCGGTAGCCTTGCGGCGTCGGCACGCGCCCGGCGGAGGTGTGGGGGCTCGTGATGAAGCCCATCTCTTCCAGGTCCGACATCACGTTGCGAATCGTCGCCGGCGAAAGATCGAGGCCCGCGTGGCGCGAAAGCGTGCGCGAGCCGATCGGCTCGCCTTCCTCGATATAGCGCTCGATCAACGTCTTCAGCAGGATTTGTGCGCGCTTGTCGAGCATGCGCTTCATTCTACACATGCCGCTACAATGCGGACGATGCAGCCCGCCTTCCGCCGCGTCGCCCTGATCGGCAAGCGGACGACCGAGATTGCAGCGTCGCTGAAAGCGCTGCGCGAACTGCTGCAGGCGCGGGGCTGCGAGGTGCTGATCGAGCGCGAAACCGCGCAAAGCGTGAGCGACGGCGGTCGCACCGCCGATTACGAGGAGATCGGGCGCGGCGCCGACCTCGCCATCGTGCTTGGCGGCGACGGCACCATGCTCGCCGCGGCGCGCAATCTGGCGCGGCACGGAACGCCGCTCTCCGGCGTCAACCAGGGGCGGCTGGGGTTCATGACCGACATCGCCCTCGCCGACATGCAGGATTCGGTCGGCGCAATCCTCGAGGGGCGCTACTCGATCGAGGCGCGCTCGCTGATGGATGCGGAAATCCGCCGCCGAGACCCCGGCAGCAGCGAAGAGCGCGCCGTGCTCCGCACGCTCAGCCTCAACGAGGCGGTGGTCGGCAAGGGGGCGCAGGGGCGCCTGATCGAATTCGAAGTGCGGATCGACGGCGAGTACGTCTACCGGCTGCGCGCCGACGGGTTGATCGTCTCGACGCCCACCGGCTCGACCGCCTATGCGCTTTCCGCGCAGGGCCCGATCCTGCATCCGGCGGTGGGCGCGTTCGCGCTGGTGCCGCTCAACCCGCACGTGCTGTCGGCGCGGCCGGTGAGCGTCAGCGAGAACAGCGTGATCGAGATCGTGCTGCTGCGCGCGCTCGATGCGCGAGCGCACTTTGACGGCTTCGCGCTTACCGACCTGCAGGAGGGCGACCGCCTGGTGCTGCGCCGCTCGGCCGATGCGATCCGCTTCGTCCATCCTCCGGGATACAGCTACTTCCGCATGCTGCGCGAAAAGCTGCGCTGGAGCGAGACGGGCCAGCGCAGCGCCGACGGCTGATGCTGCGCGCGCTGTCGATCCGCGATTTCGTCATCGCGGAGCGCGTCGAGCTCGAGGCTGGCAAGGGATTCACGGTGCTCACCGGAGAGACGGGCGCCGGAAAGTCGATCCTCGTCGATGCGATCGAGCTGCTCGTCGGCGCTCGCGCGACCGGTGCCGTGTTGCGCGAAGGCGCCGAGCGCGCAGAGCTTGCGGCCGAGTTCGAGATCGATCCGCGCGGCGTCGTCGCCGCCTGGCTTGGCGAGCACGGACTGGAAGGCGACGCTGGCGTCGTCATCCTGCGGCGCACACTCGATCGCGAAGGGCGCTCGCGTTCGTTCGTCAACGGACATCCGGCCACGCTCGCGCAGCTCCGCGAGGCTGGCGAGTGGCTGGTCGACATCCACGGCCAGCACGCGCACCAGTCGTTGTTGCGGGCGGCATCGCAGCGAGAGCTGCTGGATGCGCACGCCGGTGCCGAAGCGTTGCGCGAAGTTTGCGTGCGCGAGTGGCGGGCATGGCAGCGACTGGAAGCGCTGGCAAAGGAAGCCGAGCAGCAGCATTCGCAGCGCGCAGCCGAGCGAGCAGACCTTGCCTCGCGGGTCGCCGACCTGCGCGCCCTCGCACCCGGCGAAGCCGAATGGGAGCAGCTCTCGGCCGCCCAGCGTCGGCTTGCCCACGGCTCGGCGCTCCTTGCCGGCGCGCAATCCTCGCTCGAAGCGCTTGCCGAAGCCGAAGGGGCCGCGCTTCCGCAGCTTGCCGCAGTCGCGCACCGGCTGCGAACGCTCGCCGAGCACGATGCGGCGCTACAGCCGATCGTGGATCTCCTGGAGTCGGCGCATGCGCAGTCCGCCGAAGCGCTGCGCGAACTTCGCCAATACGCATCGCGCGTCGACCTCGATCCGGCGCTGGTTCGCTCGACCGGCGAGCGGCTCGAAGCGTTGCACGCCGCAGCGCGCAGGTATCGCGCCCGTCCGGAAGAACTCGCGCGCCTGCTGGCGGAGTGGAGCAGGCGGCTCTCAGAGATCGAGCTGGCGACGAGTCCGGAGGCACTGAAGCGCGAAGTGGAAGCCGCGCACGCTGCGTATCGGGCGGCGGCGGAGAAGCTGTCGGCCAAGCGCAATGCCGGCGCCCAGGCGTTTTCTCGTGCGGTTACTGCGCGGATGCAGACGCTCGCCATGAAGGGCGGGCGTCTGGCGGTCGTGCTGGATCGGCTCGAGGAGCCGGCGGCGCACGGCATGGAAGCGGTTTCGCTGCAGGTGTCGTCGCACCCGAGCCTGCCGTTGCGGCCGCTCGCGCAGGTGGCTTCCGGGGGAGAGCTTTCGCGCATCAGCCTCGCAATCCAACTGGTAGCGAGCGGTCGCTCGCCGGTAGGAACGCTCGTGTTTGATGAGGTCGACGCGGGAATCGGCGGTGCGGTGGCGCAGACCGTCGGGCGCGCGCTCAAGCGCATCGGCGAGGAACGGCAGGTGCTTTGCGTGACCCACCTGCCGCAGGTGGCGGCGCAGGCCGATCAGCAGTGGTCGGTGACGAAAAGCGACGGCCGCGGCGGGCCCGCGACGCGCATCGCACGCCTGGATCGCGCTGCGCGCGTCGAGGAGCTTGCGCGGATGCTTGGCGGCGAGGAGATCACTGCGACGACCCGCAAGCACGCTGGCGAAATGCTGGACCGATCCTGAAATCAGGAGCGCGCGCGCAACGCGCTCGCTTCGCTGCGGTAAGGACAATCAGCCTTCACGCAATCGGCATAGAGCGCGAGCGAATGGCCCTTCAGCTGGAATCCGCGCTCGCCCGCGACGGCGCTTTGTCGGCCCTCGATCTCGGCATCGTAGAACTCTTCGACGCGGCCGCATTGCAGGCACACCAAATGGTCGTGATGACCGCTCTGGCTCAGCTCGAACACTGCCTTGCCGGTCTCGAAATGCTGGCGCGACAGTAGTCCCGCCTGCTCGAACTGGGTCAGCACGCGGTACACCGTTGCGAGGCCGACGTCGATCCCGTCGGCGAGCAGCTGGCGATAGACGTCCTCGGCCGAGAGATGCCGCACCTTGCTCGACTCGAACAATGCGAGGATCTTGCGGCGCGGCAGCGTCGCTTTGAGGCCGATGTCCTTCAGGCTTTGCGTGGGATTCATCGCGGCAGGCCGGGCGCGGAGGCGCTTCGCGCTATGATGATACTTTGTTTCCCGCAGAACAATCGTCACTCGTGCGATCCCTGACCTGCATGCTCGCCGCGGCCGCCCTCGCCGGATGCGCGCCGCCCCAGTTCATCCAGCCTTACCGGATGGACATTCAACAGGGCAACTTCATTTCGCAGGAGATGGTGTCGCAGCTGAAGCCCGGCATGACGAAGGAGCAGGTGCGCTTCGTACTCGGCACGCCGCTCGTCACCGACATCTTCCACGCCGACCGCTGGGACTATGTGTACTACCGCGAAAATCGGCGTGGCCCCCGCGAGGAGCGCAAGATTGCGGTGGTGTTCGAAGACGGCAAGCTGGCGCGCGTCGTCGGCGACGTGGTGGCGGCGCAGCCCAAGGCCGACGCCGGCGTCGCTGCGCCGGCGTCGCCCGCCAAGCCACGCGAATGAGAGTGGCCATCGCCGGTGCGGGCGGCAAGATGGGCCGCACGCTGATCGATGCCGTGGCGGCAGATGCGTCGTTGACGCTTGCCGCTGCCTTCGATGTCGCCGGCAGCCCGGCAATCGGCACTGTGCTTGGCGGTGTCACGATTGGATCCGACGTGCGGCGGGCACTCGCTGCCGCGGATGTGATGATCGACTTCACACGGCCCGAAGGGACGCTCGCGCACACCGAGGCATGCCTGGCGGCCGGGAAATCGATGGTGATCGGCACGACCGGCTTTACCAGCGAGCAGACGGCACGCATCGCGCAGGCGGCGAGGAAAATTCCGATCGTGATGTCGCCCAATTTCGCCGTCGGCGTGAACGTCGTCTTCCGGCTGGCGGAAATCGCCGCGCTTGCCCTGGGCGATGCATACGACGTCGAGATCGTGGAGGCCCACCACCGACAGAAAATCGATGCGCCGTCCGGAACTGCGCTTGCCCTCGGCCGGGTGATCGCCAAGGCGCTGGACCGCGAACTCGACCAGGTGGCGATGCATGGGCGCAGCGGCGACGTGGGTGCGCGGCCGGCGAAACAGATCGGATTTCATGCCGTGCGCGGCGGCGACATCGTCGGCGAGCACATGGTGATCTTCGCCGGCACCGGCGAGCGCGTCGAAGTCGCGGTGCGATCCCAGAGCCGGATGACCTATGCCGGCGGCGCGCTGCGCGCGGCTAAATTCTTGGCCGGCAAGGCGAACGGGCTGTATGACATGCGCGAAGTGCTTGCCCTCCGGTAGCGATCCGTCGCACGGTTCTTCCTGTCGCCGAAATTCGTCGCGTTGTAACAGATTGCGTTACGCCACGTGGCCTACTGCGGCGGCGTCCGCGCGGCGGTAAGGTGGTTCCCGGGCCCTACTGGAGGGGCCTTGCCATTCAGACCCTCTATTCTTCTCAGTCCGTGTCCGTGGAATCCGGCGATCCTGCCTCCTTCGAGGAAATGCGCGACCGGATCGCGCAACTCGAGCAAGCCGCGCTCCGCAAGGAAGCATTTCTGGGCAGCCTCGCGCAGGAACTGCGCGCGCCGCTCGTTCCACTGCGCAATTCGGTAAGCGTGCTCAAGCTGACGACGAATGACGAGCGTTCGCTGCACGCGCTGCAGTTGATGGAGCGGCAGTTGATGCGTCTTGGCCGGATGATCGATGACCTTGGAAGCGGAAGAACCGGCAACGGCAAGCTCGGCGTCGGCTCGCGGGCGGGCGCGCCATCGGCGCCGGCGAACCAGCCGCAGACGACTGCACCGGTCTCCACCGACCTGCCGAGGATCCTCATCGTCGACGATAACCGGGACGCTGCCGAGAGCCTTGGGCTGCTGCTGCAGATGCTCGGCGCCAGCGTGCTCGTCGCCGACGATGGCCCGAGC
>DASUMM010000266.1:0-2966 GCA_036277655.1 Burkholderiales bacterium
AAGGCGCGCGCGGTGGTGTGGAATTTCCCCGACCCGATCCCCATCCATCGCGAGCCGCTCTTCAGCCCGCGCCCGGACATGGTGGAGAAATATCCGACGCACGACGACGTCAAGGTGCTGTGGCGGCTGCCGACGCTCTTCAAGTCGGTGCAGCAGAAGGCGCTGGCGGAGAAGATGCACGAGAAGTTCCCGCTGATTCTGACGAGCGGGCGGCTGGTCGAGTACGAGGGCGGCGGCGAGGAGACGCGTTCCAACCCGTGGCTTGCCGAGCTGATGCAGGACAACTTCGTCGAGATCAATCCGAAGACCGCGGCCGATCGCGGCGTGCGCAACGGCGAATACGTATGGGTCAGCTCGCCTTCCGGCGCCCGGATCAAGGTCAAAGCGAAGGTCACGGAAGGAGTCGGTCCGGACACGGTGTTCATTCCGTTCCACTTCTCGGGCTGGTGGCAGGGGACCGACATGCTGCCGTACTACCCGGAGGGCGCGGCACCGATCGTCCGCGGCGAGGCGGTCAACACCGCCACGACTTACGGCTACGACCGCGTGACGATGATGCAGGAATCGAAGACCACGCTGTGTCAGGTCCAGAAGGCATAAGGAGAACGCCATGGCGAGAATGAAGTTTTTGTGCGATGCCGAGCGCTGCATCGAGTGCAACGGCTGCGTCACCGCCTGCAAGAACGAGCACGAGGTGCCTTGGGGAGTGAATCGCCGGCGCGTCGTGACGATCAACGATGGCGTGGTCGGCGCCGAGAAGTCGATTTCCGTGGCCTGCATGCATTGCTCGGACGCTCCCTGCATGGCGGTCTGCCCGGTCGACTGCTTCTACCGCACCGACGACGGCGTGGTGCTGCACGACAAGGATCTGTGCATCGGCTGCGGCTACTGCTTCTACGCCTGCCCGTTCGGCGCGCCGCAGTTTCCGCAGGCCGGAGCCTTCGGCCTGCGCGGCAAGATGGACAAGTGCACGTTCTGCGCGGGCGGCCCGGAGCCGGATCGCTCCGAAGCCGAATTCCGCAAGTACGGCCGCAATCGCCTTGCCGAAGGAAAGCTGCCGGCGTGCGCCGAGATGTGCTCGACCAAGGCGCTGCTCGGTGGCGACGGCGACGTGATTGCCGACATCTATCGCGAGCGCGTGCTACGTCGCGGCAAAGGTTCCGAGGTGTGGGGCTGGGGCACTGCGTACGGCCCCGGCAAGCCGGGCGCGCAGCCGCCGGCTGGAGCGAAGACATCATGAAGCGGCGCCGCCTGATTGCGCTGGCCGCGCTTGTTGCGCTCGCCGGCTGCATGGAGATGGAACAGACCTCGAAGACCGCGACCAAGCAGCCGGGGCAGACCGTACGCAGCGACACCACGCCCTGGAACAACGAGCCGCTCGCCATGGGCCCGAAGTGGGCGAAGGGAGATCGCGCCAGCTGGGAAGAGCAGATCAAGAAACGGCAGCTGGGGCAGCACGAGCATCGGCGCATCTACCAGTAGTAGCGCGCCCGCTCGCAACGAGGAGAAGCATCCATGCAGATCGCGTTCCGCCTGATCGGAGGGGTGGTGCTGGCTTTGGCTTTGGCCTCGCCGGTCGCCGCGCAGACCCAGAATCCCGCGCCGCCGACTGATACCGCGAAGGAGCAGCAGAAGCAGAGCATCCAGCAGCCGGGTAACAACGCGCCGGTGTGGCGCGAAGTGGTTTCCGGGCAACCGAACTATTCGAGCCTGCCCGGCCGTGAGATGGGGGTGCTGATCCAATCGCAGGCGCGCTTCCCGGGGCAGGACGCGATGACGACCGCGGGCGAAGCCTGGCGCAAGTTCCGCAACGGGCCGGTGACGTTCTACGGTGGATGGCTGCTTGTGCTGGTCATCCTCGGCATCGCGGCGTTCTACTTCGTCAAGGGGCCGCTCAAGCTGCACGAGCCGATGACCGGGCGCCAGATCGAGCGCTTCAAGGTGGCGGAGCGCTGGACGCACTGGATGGTGGCGATCAGCTTCTGCGTGATGGCGCTGACCGGGATCATCATCCTGTTCGGCAAGCACTTCCTGCTGCCGATCCTCGGATACACGCTGTTCGCCTGGCTGACCACGCTCGCGAAGTACCTGCACAACTTCATCGCACCGCTCTTCATGGTGAGCCTGCTGGTGATGATCGCCATGTTCGCGAAGGACAATCTTTACCAGCGCGGCGATTTCGGCTGGCTGCTGAATGGCTGGAAGATGTTCACCAGCGGCAAGCACGTGCCCTCGTGGCGCTTCAACATGGGCGAGAAGGTGTATTTCTGGGCCGGCGTGGTCGGGTTGTGCCTGGTGCTCAGCGTGACCGGCGCGATCATGCTCTTCCCCAATTTCGAGCAGGTGCGCTCGACCATGCAGCAGGCGAACATCCTGCACGCGATCTCCGCGGTCGTGATGACGGTGTTCGCGCTCGGCCACATCTACGTCGGCACCATCGGCGTCCAGGGCGCCTACGACAACATGCGCCACGGCTATACCGACGAAACGTGGGCCAAGGAGCATCACGAGTACTGGTACAACGAAGTGAAGTCGGGCAAGGCGGCGACCGAACCGCAGTCGGCTGCCAAGCCCGGTGCTTCGCCGCAGGTGCAGACTTGACGGGGTCAAGGAGGAAACGATGAAGAAGATGACGATTCCCGCCGCGCTGGCGGCCGGGCTGCTGATCGGCACAGTTGCGGTGACCCACGCGAAATTGCCCGCCCCGCCACCGAAGAGCGACGCGGAAAAGGCGGCCGAAGCGGAAAAGGCGGCTGCGGCGAAGGCCAAGGACGCCGAGCTGCTGAACAGGTATCAGGAAAAAGCGGTCGCGAACTACAAGAAGAACAAGGGCATGGCGGAGGAAGCCAAGCCCGCGCCGGCTTCGCAGTCCGGCAAGAAATAGCGACTCAGACGCCCTCGACGAGGATCAGCTTGCCCTGTGAAGCGCGCTTGCGCAGCGCAAGGGCAGGCGCGTAGTCCTCGGA
>DASUMM010000267.1:0-2495 GCA_036277655.1 Burkholderiales bacterium
TCGCCGCGCTGGTCGGCATCCTGTTTCTGCTTTACGGCTTCATCGCGGAGGCCGAATGATCGCGTTCCTGTCCGGCGCGGTGACGATGGGCGCGCTGGTGGCGAGCCTTTTCTTCCTGCGCTTCTGGCGCAAGACGCACGACCGATTCTTCCTCGCGTTCGCCATCGCCTTCCTGCTTCTCGCGCTCAACCAGGCGCTCGCGATGTGGATCGGCCAGGCCGATGAGCGCATCGGCTACACCTACCTGCTGCGGGTCGTCGCGTTCGTGCTGATCCTGGCGGCGATCGTCGCGAAGAACGTATCGCGGCGTTAGCCTGCAGGCGGAGCAGCAGGCTTGCGCAGCCGCTGCCACAGGTAGATCGGGACGCCGACGCCGAAGCCGAGCAGATCGGTAATCGTGCCGGGATGCAGTAGCGCCAGGGCCGCACCGAAGAGCAGCACACGCAGCGGCATCGCGAGTGCGCGGCCGCCGAGCCAGCCTTCCGTGGACGAGGCGAGGAACCACACACCGACGCAGCCGGTGACCGTCGCCTGGGCGATCTCCAGCATCGGGCCCTGCCACAGCAGCACCGGGCTGTAGAAGAACATGAACGGCACGATGAACGTCGCGAGCCCCATCTTGAGCGCGATCCACGAGGTCTTCCACGGATCGGCTTGCGCGAGGCCTGCAGCGGCGAACGAGGCGAGCGCAACCGGCGGCGTGATCGCCGAAATCACGGCGAAATAGAACACGAACATGTGCGCGACGAGCGTCGGCACGCCGATCTTCGCCAGCCCGGGTGCGAGCACCGCGGCGGCGATCGCATAGGCGGCAGTGGTGGGCATTCCCATGCCGAGAATCAGCGCGACGCCGCCGGAGAAGAGCATCGCCAGCAGCACGTTGGCGCCGGCGATGCCGAGGATCAGCTCCGAGAAGCGCCCGCCGATTCCGGTGAGCGCCACCACGCCGACGATGATGCCGGCGACCGCGCAGACCGCGACGAGCTGGATCGTGTCGCGCGCGGCGAGGTTGAGCGCTTCCAGCGTGCGCCGCCAGCCGAAGAACGCCGCCGGGATCGCAATCAGCAGCACGGCGACGCCGTGCGCCGCCCACTCGCCGAGCGCCCGCGTCGTCGCCTGGTGCCCCTGGACGACGGCGAAGGCGAGCAGGGCTGCGGTGGCGAGCAGCGCGGCGGTGCGCAATAGCAGCGCCAGCGCTACCGCCGCCGCTCCCGACGCAAACGTCGAACCTTCCGCGTCCAAATCGTGAAAGAGCTTTGCGAGCGAGCCGGCGATGAGCGCCGTGACGATCCCGAGGCCCCCGGCGCGGAACGGCGAATAACCGTCGAGGAACGCCCACACCAGCACGACGATCGGCGAGAACAGGTACAGCATCGTCAGCATGCGATTGAGCGAGGGCAGCTCGTCGCGGCGCAGCCCCCGCAGGCCGAGACGGATGGCGTGGTAATCGACGTGAAACCAGCAGGCGACGTAGAACAGCAGCGCCGGGATCACCGCGGCGAGCGCGATGGTCGTGTACGGGATGCCGGTGATCTCGGCCATGAGGAACGCGCCGGCGCCGAGCACCGGCGGCGTGATCTGTCCGCCGGTCGAGGAGGTGGCTTCGATCGCCGCGGCGGTCGGGCGGTCGTAGCCGACCTTGCGCATCATCGGGATCGTGACCATGCCGGAGGCGACCACGTTGGCGACCGAGGAGCCCGAGATCGAGCCGAACAGCACTCCGGAGGCGACCGCGGCCTTGGCCGGGCCGCCCCGCGCCCAGCCGAAGAGCGCGTTGCACAGGTCGTTGATGTAATCGCCGACGCGGGAAACCTGCAGGAACGCGGCGAACGTCACGAACAGGATGATGTAGGACGACGACACCTGCGTGGTCACGCCGAACATCCCGTACTCGCTGTACATGTAGGTGAACAGGTGACCGAACGCATAGCCGCGGTGCTGCAGCACACCCGGCATCCACGGACCGACGGCGGTATAGAGCAGGAACACGCCCGCGATGATCACCATCGCGAGACCCGAAGTGCGGCGTCCGAATTCGAGCACCAGCAGCGTGCCGACAAAGCCGACCACGACGTCGAGCGTGGTCCACTGCGCGCCGGCGCGAAACAGCAGCCCGTCGATCTCGATGGTCACGTAGGCGCCGCACAGGATCGATGCGAGGGCGAGCACCCAGTCGTACCAGGGCACGCCGATGCGCCGATCGCGCTGAAGCGCGGAATAAAGCAGGAAGCCAATCGCGCCGCCCCACGCGACGTGGATCGCGCGGAACATCAGCGGCTCGAGCGAATAGATGTTGAGGACGAAGAGGTGAAAGACGGTGAAGCCGATGCACAGCACCGCGAGCAGCACCGCCTCCCACGGCCGCACCTGGCGCTTGTTGCCGGCGAATTCCTCGTCGGCGAGCGGCGGCTTGAGGACTTCGTCGGTGGTTGGCTCGCTCGTCTGGCTCATAAAAAAACCGCGCTGCGTTGCCCGCAGCGCGGTTCTTGGTCGAT
>DASUMM010000268.1:0-5970 GCA_036277655.1 Burkholderiales bacterium
GTGAATCCTGCGCAGCGCTTCGCGGGTGGCGCGCGAAGCAAGCTCGGCAGTCCGAGCGAGAAGTTCGGCGCGCGAAGGGCTCACCAGTTCCGCCGCCGCGGTCGGCGTCGGCGCCCGCTGGTCGGCAGCAAAATCGGCGATGGTGAAATCGGTTTCGTGGCCGACGCCGACCACCACCGGGATCTCCGAAGCGCGAATCGCGCGCGCAACCGCTTCCTCGTTGAACGGCCACAGGTCTTCGATCGATCCACCGCCACGCACGAGGAGCAGCACGTCGCACTCGGCGCGCTGGTTCGCGATGCGCAGCATGCGAGCGATCCGCAAAGCCGCGCCTTCGCCCTGCACCGGCACCGGATAGACGGTCACGGGCAGGCATGGGTTGCGCCGCTCCAAGGTGATCAACACATCCCGCAAGGCGGCCGCATGAAGCGACGTAACGAGGCCGATGCAGCGCGGATGGGCCGGGATCGGCCGTTTGGCGGCCGGATCGAACAGGCCTTCCTGTTCCAGCCTGGCCTTCAGTTTCAGGAAGCGCTCGTAGAGCAGGCCGGCGCCTGCCGGGCGCATCGTCTCGACGGTCAATTGGAAGCGCCCGCGCGGCTCGTACAGCGTCACGCAGGCAAGCGCCTCCACCCGCATCCCTTCCCGCGGACTCCATTCCAGGAGGGCAGCGCGGGTGCGGAACATCACGCAGTCGACCTGGGCGCGCTCGTCCTTCAGCACGAAGTACAGATGCCCCGAGCCGGCTGGCCGCAATGCGGAAAGCTCTCCGGAGACCCAGAGAAGCGGGAACTGCCGCTCGACGACTTCGCGCGCCCGACGCAACAGCCGCGATACGGTCAGGACCTCGCGACCGACGGCCGCGGGAGCGCTCAAGGAGGAGGTTTTTTCGGGGGGTTCCGGCTCTTGCACGCCACTCTTTCGCATCGAGTGCGCGGCTACTTTAATCCACACTTGCGAACTTCCGCGGCAGGGTGTCGCCGAAAAGCCACGCGGATGCCCATTCTTATCCGCAAGCGACTGTTTTGGTGCAACAAAAAACTGCTGAACATTTCATCGCCCCCGAGTTCTCGCCTGATCCTCGGACGATGAGTGCGCATTTCCAAAGGCAATCCACAAACTTGTCCACAGCTTTTGTGGATAACGGGAGGTTGCGGTTTTTGCTAAAGTTCGCGCCACCCTTTCAAGCGCATCGGGCCGGTTCGCCGACCCACTGGGAGAACACGTTTTGCTCGCGATCATCCAGGCTGCTGGCTGGCCCATCTGGCCGCTCCTCTTCGCCTCCATCGTTGCGGTGGCGTTGATCATCGAGCGCGCGATTACGTTGCAGCACAGCAAGATCGTGCCGCCGACTTTGCTCGAGCAGGTGATCGCGGTCTATCACCGGCAGGGCGCTTCTCCCGAAGTGCTGTCGCGCCTGGCAAAAGATTCGCCGCTCGGCCGGGTGCTCGCCGCTGCACTGCGCAATCACCGCAGCCCTCGCCATGTGATGAAGGAGGCGGTCGAGGAGGCGGGCCAGGGGGTCGCGCATGACCTGGAGCGGTTTCTGACCACGCTTGGCACCATCGCGACCGCCGCGCCCTTGCTCGGGCTCTTCGGAACCGTGATCGGCATGATCGAGATCTTCGGCTCGCAGTCGCCCTCCGGCGCCAATCCGCAACAGCTTGCGCAAGGAATCTCCATTGCGCTCTACAACACCGCGTTCGGCATCGCGATCGCCATTCCGGCGCTGATTTTCTACCGCCACTTTCGCAACAAGGTGGACGGATTCGTCGTGCTGATGGAGCAGGAGGCGGCGAAGCTGGTCGACATCGTGCACGGCGACCGCGCGGACTTCACGCCGCGCGTCCCCGTCGCGGCCGCACCGCCGGCCGCCTGAAGCGCCGATGAACTTCCGGCGCGGGCGGCAGCGCGAGGAGCTCGAGATCAACCTCGTGCCGATGATCGACGTGATGCTGGTGATCCTGATCTTCCTGATGATCACCACCACCTATTCCAAATACACCGAGCTGCAGATCAACCTGCCGACTGCCGATGCCGAGAAGCAGCCGCAGCGGCCCAATGAGGTGACGGTGCTCGTCAACGCGCAAGGCCAATACACCATCGACAAGGCGCCGGTGGCGTTCGCGAGCATCGAGCAATTCGCCGAAGAGTTGAAGCGCGCATCGGCCGGCCGCAAGGAACCGATCGTGGTGATCAGCGCCGACGCCAAGGCGACGCATCAATCCGTGGTGCGCGTGATGGAAGCTTCGCGCATCGCGGGCCTGTCACAGATCACGTTCACCACTCAGGCCACCAAGTAGGCACCACCACCTTCCTTGCGCGGCACTGGATGCAGCGCACCGCGCTGAGCCGGCTGCTGTGGCCGGCGAGCGTGGCGTTCGGCGCCGCCGGTTCGCTGCGCCGGCTTGCCTACAAGTGGAAGCTCGCGCGTAGCCATCGCGCCGGGCTGCCGGTCATCGTGGTGGGAAATCTGATTGCCGGCGGCAGCGGCAAGACGCCGCTGGCGCTCTGGATCGCCGAGTGCCTGCGCGAGCGCGGCTACTCGCCCGCCATCGTGTCGCGCGGCTACGGCGGCTCGGCGGAGGCTCCGCGCGAAGCGACGATCGCCTCCGATCCGGCGGAAGTGGGCGACGAGCCGGTCGTCCTTGCTCGCCGGTCGGGATGCCCGGTGTGGGTCGGCCCGGATCGTGTCGCGGTAACGAGGGCGCTGCGCGCACAGCACCCGGAATGCAACGTTCTGGTGCTCGATGACGGCCTGCAGCACTATCGTCTCGCGCGCGATGTCGAGATCGCGCTCGTCGACTCGCGGGGGTTTGGCAATGGCTGGCTGCTGCCGGCGGGGCCGCTGCGCGAGCCGCCACGCCGGTTGCGCTCGGTGAGCGCCGTGATCGCGCACGATGTAGATCGGGGCGCGCTCGAGCGCCATGCCGGCCGCCGTCCGATCTTCGCCATGTCGCTGCGTGGCGCGCAAGCGCACTGCGCTGTCAATGCGCTCGACCGGCGTCCGCTGGCCCGATTCGCCGGCGAGCGAGTGCACGCGGTCGCCGGAATCGGCAATCCCGAGCGGTTTTTCCGCCACCTGCAGGCGCACGGCGTTCAGGCCGTCGAGCATCCGTTTGCGGATCACCATCCTTTCACGGCCGCCGACCTGCAATTCGGCGACGACGCGCCCGTCCTCATGACCGAGAAGGACGCGGTAAAATGCAAGCGCTTCGCGAAACCCGAGCACTGGGTCGTTCCGGTAAGCGCGCAACTCGAGCCGGCGTTCGCGGAGTGGCTGATCCAGGAAATGAAGAACCGCGCATGAGCGGAATCGACCCCAAGCTCCTCGAAATCCTCGTTTGTCCGCTTTGCAAGGGACCGCTTGCCTACCGCCGCGAGGCGGAGGAACTCATCTGCAAGGCCGACCGGCTGGCGTTCCCCATCAAGGACGGCATTCCGGTGATGCTGGAAGAAGACGCGCGAAAACTCCCTCCGCAAGAGGAAGTCACCTGAGATTTCACGTGGTCATCCCGGCCCGCTGGGCCTCGACCCGCTTTCCCGGGAAGCCGCTTGCCGACGTGTGCGGGAAACCGATGGTGGCGCGCGTCTGCGAGCGCGCCGCAGCAAGCGGTGCCGCGTCGGTCTGCGTCGCCACGGACGATGAGCGCATCGAGGCCGCGGTGCGGACCGCCGGCTTCGTTGCCGAGCGAACGCGAGCAGATCACGCGAGCGGCACCGATCGCATTGCCGAGGCGATCGCGCGCCGCGGCTTCGCCGGCACGGAGATCGTCGTCAATGTGCAGGGCGATGAGCCGCTCATAGAGCCCGAGGTGATCCGCGAAGTCGCCGCGGTCCTTGCCCGCAACCCCGAGGCGAGCATGTCGACGGCATGCCATCCGATCGACGATGCCGAATCGTTCGCGAGCCCCCATGTCGTCAAGGTGGTGCTCGATGCGCGCGGCTTTGCGCTCTACTTCAGCCGCGCCCCGATTCCGCACCCGCGCGACGGCTCGGGCGCTGCGCCGCTGCGCCACCTCGGCGTATATGGATATCGCGTCTCGTTTCTCGAGCGCTACGCGGCGATGGCTCCGGCGCCGCTCGAGCGAACCGAGCAGCTCGAGCAGTTGCGCGTGCTCTGGCACGGCGGGCGCATTGCCGTCGCCGTGGTGGAGGCAAGCCCGGCCCCCGGGGTCGATACCCCGGAGGACCTGGAGGCCGTGCGTAGAATGTGGGCCGCAGATCCATCGAGGGGAGCGAGGCAATGCGCCTGATCCTGCTGGGGCCGCCGGGCGCGGGCAAGGGTACGCAGGCGAGCTTCATCTGCGCGCGCTACGGCATCCCGCAGATCTCCACCGGCGACATGCTGCGCGCAGCGGCGAAGGCCGGCAGCGAGCGCGGCATCGCGGCCAAGCAGCTGATGGATGCCGGCCAGCTTGTTTCCGACGAGATCATCATCGAACTGGTGAAAGAGCGCCTGCGCCAGCCCGACTGCGGCCGCGGCTACCTGTTCGACGGCTTTCCACGCACGATCCCGCAGGCAGAAGCGATGAAGAACGGCACGGTGCCGATCGACCACGTGCTCGTGATCGACGTTCCGGACTCCGACATCATTGCGCGCATGGCCGGGCGGCGCGTGCATCCCGCTTCCGGGCGCTCGTACCACGTGCAGTTCCATCCGCCGAAGCTGGACGGACGCGACGACGTGACGGGTGAGCCGCTCGTGCAGCGCGACGACGATCGCGAGGATACGGTGCGCCAGCGGCTTTCGATCTACCACGCGCAGACGCAGCCGCTGATCGAGTACTACGCGAGCTGGCAGGCGAGCGGAGATCCGCGGGCGCCGCGCCTGCAGCGCATCCCGGGCACCGGCTCGGTGGAAGACATCCGGGAGCGGGCGCTCGCCGCGCTGGCGTAGCGCGCGGTTCTGCTAGAATCTGCGCCTTTTCCGGCGGGCTTCCCGGCCCGCGCAACAGGGGGACAACATGCTGGCACTCTGGTTTGCGATCGTCTGTGCGATCGCGGCGATTCTCTACGGCGCGTGGCAAAGCTCTCGAATCCTCGCGCTGCCTTCGGGCAACGAGCGCATGCGCGAGATCTCGAATGCGGTGCGAGAAGGGGCGGTGGCCTACCTGTGGCGCCAGTACAAGACGATCGGCGTGGTCGGAGTCGTGCTTTTCCTCGTGATCGGCTTCGTGCCGCAACTGGGCTGGACGACCGCCTTCGGCTTCCTGATCGGCGCAGTCCTCTCGGGGCTCTGCGGCATCATCGGCATGAACGTCTCCGTGCGCGCGAACGTGCGCACCGCGGAAGCGGCGCGCACCGGCCTGAATGAAGCGCTGCAGGTCGCGTTCAACGGCGGCGCAATCACCGGGTTGCTGGTGGTCGGCTTCGGCCTGCTTGGCGTCGCAGGCTTCTTCTGGCTGCTCTACGCCAACGCGCACGACCGCACGAACCTGAGCCACATCATCCATCCGCTGGTCGGCCTGGGCTTCGGCGGCTCGCTGATCTCGATCTTCGCGCGGCTTGGCGGAGGAATCTTCACCAAGGGCGCCGACGTCGGCGCCGATCTGGTCGGCAAGGTCGAGGCCGGGATTCCGGAAGACGATCCGCGCAATCCCGCCGTGATCGCCGACAACGTCGGCGACAACGTCGGCGACTGTGCAGGCATGGCGGCGGACCTGTTCGAAACGTATGCGGTGACGATCGTGGCGACCATGCTGCTCGGAGCGCTGATGGTGAAGACGACTTCGCCGGCCGCGCTGATCTATCCGCTCGCCATCGGCGGCTTCGCGATCATCGCTTCGATCATCGGCACGTGGTTCGTGCGCGCCAAGCCCGGCGACAAGAACGTGATGCCCGCCCTGTACAAGGGATTGTGGGTGGCCGGCATCCTCGCGTTGATCGCGTTCTATCCGATCACCGAGTACGTGATGGGCGACGTGCTGCGCGAGGTGCGCTTCGATATCGGCGGCAACATGCGCACGG
>DASUMM010000269.1:0-17810 GCA_036277655.1 Burkholderiales bacterium
GGCGCTCGCGCTGGCGCGCGAAGTTTCCGCATTCCCGAATTTGCGGTTTGCCGGTTTGCAGGCCTATCACGGCGCCGCGCAGCACGTGCGCTCGATGTCCGAGCGCCGCGCGCGGATCCTGAGTGCCGCGGCAGCGGCGCTGGAGACGAAACGAAGCATCGAGGCGGCCGGCATCGCCTGCCCGAGCATCACCGGCGGCGGCAGCGGCAGTTTCATGTTCGAGATCGAATCCGGCGCCTACGACGAGATCCAGCCGGGCTCGTACGTGTTCATGGACGTCGATTACGCGAAGAACGAGTGGGCCGATCCGTTGCCGCGCTTCGATCACGCGCTCTTCGTGCTGACGACAGTGATGAGCCGCCCGGTGCCCGAGCGCGCGGTGGTGGATGCGGGCCTGAAAGCGTCCAGCGTCGACTCCGGCCTGCCGCAAGTCTGGCAGCGTCCCGGCCTCGCCTATGTCCGCGCATCCGACGAGCACGGCGTGATCGAGATTTCCGACACTGGTTCTGCGCCTGCGCTGGGCGAAAAGCTGCTGCTCGTTCCGGGCCATTGCGACCCGACGGTCAACCTGTACGACTGGTATGTCTGTGTGCGGCGCGGCCGCGTCGAGGCGCTGTGGCCGGTCGATGGGCGCGGCGCCATCTACTAGGGGAGTCCATCCATGAAAGTCGAATATCTCAATCCGAAAGGGTTGTTCCAGTCTCCGTTCTTCACGCATACGGTCGCTGCGACCGGCGTGCAGAAACTGGTCTACGTGTCCGGGCAGGTGAGCTACGACGCCAAAGGCGCAGTGGTGAAGGGCGACATGCGCGCCCAGAGCGAGCAGGTGTTCGAGAGCGTGACGCGCAACCTGAAAGCGGCCGGCGCGAGTTGGCGCGACGTCATCAAGATGAACGGCTACATGGTGGGAATGAACCCCGATCGGGTGGCCGCCTACCGCGAGGTGCGCACGCGCTATGTCGATGCGAAGAAGCTTCCCGCCAGCACGCTGGTCGGCGTCGAACGGCTGGTGCACGACGACCTGCTGCTCGAGGTGGAAGTGATCGCCGCGCTGGGGGCGAAGCCGCGCAAGGCGCCGCGGAAGAAAAGGCGTTGACGCGCGAACGCTACGGCTGGGTCGTCGTCGCGTGCGCGTTCGGCCTGATGTTCACCGGCTTTGGCGTCGCCTACTCGTTCGCGGCATTCTTCCAGGCATTCCAAGCCGAGTTCGGCGCGCCGCGCGCGCACGTGTCGCTGGTGTTCTCGTTGTGCGCCCTGCTGTGGTTCTCGATCGGCGTGCCGGGCGGGATGCTTGCCGATCGTTTCGGACCGCGCGGTGTTTGCGTGGCGGGCGTGCTGATCCTTGCTGCCGGGCCGGCGCTCGCAGCACAGGCTTCTTCGGTCGAGATGCTTTACCTCACCTACAGCGTCGGCGTCGGCATCGGCATCGGGTTGAGCTACGTGCCTTCGGTCGGCGCGGTGCAGCGCTGGTTCTCGCGCAACCGCGCCTTCGCAAGCGGAATCGCGGTGTCGGGCATCGGTGCAGGGAATCTTGCCTTTCCGCCGCTCGCTGCCTGGTGGATCGGCCTTTTCGGGTGGCGCGGCGCCTACCTCGCGCTTGCCCTGCTGACCGTGGCCATCGCGCTGCCGGCGGCGATCGCCATCGAGAACCGCCGCTTGAGTCCTGCTCCGGCGCAAGGCGGAGCGCGGCTCGCCGGAGTCGATCTGAGCGAAGCGCTCCGCTCGCGCCAGTTCTGGCTGCTCTATCTGGTCGCCTTCCTCATCTGCGTCGGCTTCTTCGTGCCGATGGTGCATTTGGCGCCGTATGCGCATGATCGCGGCTTCAGCGATGCGCAAGGCGTGACGCTCGTCAGCCTGCTCGGGCTGGGCAGCCTCCTCGGGCGCTTCGCGATCGGCGGCATCTCCGACCGCCTGGGCCACATGCGTTCGCTGGCAGGACTTTCGGCGGGCCTCGGTGCGATGTTTCTGCTGTGGTGGGTGGCCGATTCGTACTGGCTGCTCGCGGTCTTCGCGCTGATCTTCGGTTCGCTCTACGGCGGCTACGTCGCGCTCGCACCGACCCTCTGCATGGATCTTTTCGGCGCGCGCAATGTCGCCGGGATCATCGGCAGCCTCTACACCGCCGCCGGCTTGGGCACGCTGATCGGCCCGACCGTTGCCGGCGCCGCGTTCGACGCCTACGGCACCTACGATGCGCCGATCCTCGGTTGCGCGGTGCTCTGCTTTGGCGGCGCGGCACTTTCGCTGCCGCTCATCCGCGGGCGGGCGGCGCACACCTCCGCATGAAAGCCTTGCAGCGGGCACTGCGCGCGCCGCGCAATGCGCGCAGTCCGGCCCCCATCGTGTCCGAGTCGCGCGGCGTGCGGGCAATGCACATCGGCGGCGAAGCGGTGCAGAGCGCAATGCGGCTCGACGACCCGTACGCGCTCGCGCTCGACTACACGCGCTGCATCATGGCGTTCCTGCTGTTTCACCGGGAGCCGCAGCAGGCGCTGATGATCGGCCTCGGCGGCGGCTCGCTCGCCAAATTCTTCCACCGGCGCCTGCGGGACTTGCGCACGCGAATTGTCGAGATCGACGCGCGCGTGATCGCGATGGCGCGCTCGCATTTCCACCTGCCCGCGGACGACGAGCGGCTGCAGGTCGAGCTTGGCTGCGGCACCGAGGCGCTCGCGCCGGAATGCTGCGACCTGCTCGTGATCGACGGCTTCGTCGACGAGTCGCTGCCGGGCAAGATCACGTCGCAGGCATTCTTCGACGCTGCCTGGCTGGCGCTCGCTTCCCCGGGCGTGCTGGTGATGAACCTGATGGACGACGCTCCCGATTTCGACCGCATCCTGCAGCGCCTCGAGCAGGCGTTCGGCGGCGCCGTGGTCTGCATGCCGGCGCTCACCGACCCGAACGTGATCGCTTTCGCGCTGAAAGGATCGGCGCCGCAGATCGCCTGGTGCACGCTGCGCGAGCGCGCCAGCGATCTGGAAGCCCGCCTGGGCCTGCCATTCCGGCGCTACGTGAATGCGCTGCGCAAGATGAATCGTTGCAGCGCGGACGCGTTGCTCCTCACGCCGCCTGTCGAGTGAGCATCTCCCCGGTAGAAATCGCCGCGCTGGCGGGGATTGCCGTGTTGGGGTCGATCGTTTTCGGCATCACCGGCTTCGGCGCGGCGCTGATCACGATTCCGCTCGCGACGCACCTGGTATCGCTGCAGTTCGCGCTCGCGCTTTTCGTGCTGATGGATCTGGCGAACGCATTCCGCATCGGATTCGAGAACCCGAAGCACGCGCTGCGAACCGAATGGACCCGCATGGTGCCGACCATCGTGCTCGGCACCGTCACCGGCGTGACGCTGCTCGTAAGCCTGCCGCGCCAGGCGGCGACCGCGGCGCTCGGCGTCTTCGTGTTCGGCTTTGCGCTGTACAGCCTGATGCGCAGTCCGACCACGCACGCCCGCATCAGCAGCCGCTGGGCATACCTGGCCGGGTTCGCAGGAGGCATCACCAGCACGCTTTTCGGTGCCGGCGGGCCGCCTTACGCGATCTACCTGCAACATCGCGGCCTGACCAAGGAGCAATACCGCGCGACGCTCGGCCTGGCGACCCTCACCAGCATTTCGCTGCGCACGATCGCGTTTCTCGCCACCGGCTTCCTGCTCGATCCGAAAGTCTGGATCTACGCGGTGGCGGTGGTCCCGGCCGGGCTCGCTGGCCTGTGGGCGGCGAGCCGTCTGTTTCATCGCATGTCGCGGGATGCCCTGATGCGCGCGGTTTCGCTGATGCTCGCGGCGAGCGGCGCATCGCTCCTCCTGCGCGCGCTCGGATCGTAGAAAATAGCGACCGATCTCCAGTCCGGAAAAGGAGCCTGCCGATGCCCACCACCTACGAAGACCTGCTGCTGGAAGTGAAGGACCGCGTGGCGATCGCCACGCTGAACCGTCCAGACAAGCTGAACGCGTGGACGCCGGCGATGGGCGAGAGCCTCAAGCGCGCGGTCGCCGCGTGCGCCGTCGATGACAGTGTGCGCGTGATCGTTGTCACGGGCGCCGGGCGGGGATTCTGCGCAGGCGCCGACATGGGCCTCCTGCAGAAGATCCAGACTGGCGAGCGGACCTCCGATACGAAGACCGAGGAAATTTCGCTGTCGCCCGCGCGTACTGGATTGGAGGTCTCGAAGTACTACGGCGGCCGCTTCGGTTATCTGTTCTCGGTGCCAAAGCCGGTGATCGCGGCGATCAACGGGCCATGCGCCGGGCTCGGATTCGTCTTTCCGCTCTATTGCGACCTGCGCTTCGCTGCGCGCGACGCACGGTTCACGACGGCATTTGCGCAACGGGGTCTGATCGCCGAGCATGGGATCTCGTGGCTGCTGCCGCGGCTGGTCGGCAGTGCACGCTCGCTGGATCTGCTTCTGTCGGCGCGCAAGTTCGACGGCACGGAGGCCGAGCGGATCGGCCTGGTGCAGCAGGCGTTCCCGCAGGAAAATTTCCTGCAGGAAGTGTTGGCGTACGCCCGCAATCTCGCCGACGCCGTTTCGCCGCGCTCGATGGCGGTGATGAAAGCGCAGATCTGGGCCTCGGCCTACCAGAGTTTCAATGAATCGCTCGAGGTTGCGAACGCCGAAATGGCGAAGAGCTTCGCGACGGAGGACTTCAAGGAAGGCGTCGCACACTTCGTCGAGAAGCGCGCGGCGCGGTTCACCGGGCGCTGACGCTACGCGGCGAGCAACCGGATCGCCCAGTACACGGCAATCCCCATCTGCACCGCGAACGCGGTGAAGCGCAACGTCACGGCGGGCGCCGACACCGAGGCCAGGTGAATCGCAGATTGCACGACGCGTGCGCCGAGAAGGAGATAGGCGAGCGGATCGGTGATCGAGCTCTTTTCTGCGACCACCGCAACGAGCATCAGACCACCGAAAATCGGCAATCCCTCAATGCAGTTCGCATGCGCCCGTGCCAGGCGCTGCATGAAGGGCGAAAGGTTTGCATTGTCCGGACGGAACTCGTTCGCGGGAACGGCGCCGGTGAGCACGAGCCTCGAGCGCATCACCTCCATCCATACCAGCAAGAACAGCGACCAGGAAATGAAGCCCGCTAGAGCGACAAGCGTGGGGCTCATGGGTTCTCTCGAGCCGCGGGCCTTACTTGTACATGTACTCCCGCGTCCACGGCAGCGGATTGTGGGCGGGGTTGTCGGATTTCGTCGCCACCACCTGCTGGATCGTCACCCAGTTGCGCTCGAAGGCATGCGCGCAGCCGGCGAGATAGATGCGCCAGATGCGCAGCCGCTTTTCGCCGGCGGAAGCGCGCGCTGCATCGAGATTGGTTTCCAGCCGCTGCGACCAGTGCGCGAGCGTCTTCGCGTAATGCAACCGCAGCGTCTCGACGTCCATGACTTCCAGACCTGCCGCTCCCATCTCCTTCACCACGAGCGAAAGATGCGGCAGCTCGCCGTGCGGAAAGACATACTTCTCGATGAAGTCGGCGGCGCCGAGGCCGACCGCGCGGCTCTCGGGATCGACCGACGTGATGCCATGGTTCATCGCGATGCCGCCGTCGGCGAGCAGCCGCCGGATCGTGCTGAAGTAGACCGGGAGATTCTTCAGTCCGACGTGCTCGAACATGCCGACCGACGCGATCTTGTCGAACACGCCTTCGCCTGCAACGTCGCGATAATCCCGCAGCAGCACCTTGCAGCGGTCCTGCAGCCCGGCGGCGCGGATGCGCTCGGTCGCGAGTGCGTGCTGGTTCTCCGACAGCGTGATGCCGGTCGCGTGCACGCCATAGCGATCGGCGGCATGCATCGCAAGAGCACCCCAGCCGCAGCCGATATCGAGGAAGCGCTCGCCGGCGGAGAGCCGCAGCTTGCGGCAGATGTGGTCGAGCTTGTCTTCCTGCGCCTGCTCGAGGCTTTCATACCCGGTCTGGAAGTATGCGCACGAGTACACCATGCGGCGGTCGAGCCACAGCGCGTAGAAGTCGTTCGAGACGTCGTAGTGGTAGCGGATCGCCTCGGCGTCCCGCTTGCGGGTGTGCGCGTTTGGGAAGAAGCGTTTTCTGCTTTCCCGGCCGCGGCCCGAATGAAGCGCAAGCATCTCGGCTGCGCGCAGCGCTTCGTCGATCGGCCCTTCGACGTCGATGCGGCCTTCGACATACGCCTCGCCGAGCTTGCCGAGGTCGGCACTATCGAGCTCGCGCAGCACGGATGCGCCGGATACCCGCAGCGTGACGCTGGGATGGTCCGACAGCGCGAAGCGCTTGCCGTTCCACAGCTCGATCGCGAGCGGCAGCGACGCCTTCTTCCTCAACTCCGCGAGCTTTTTCTCGACCTGGGCTTCGAGCATCGGCGGCCAATCCTACGCCGCTTTGGTGCGCATCGTCACGAACTCCTCGGCGGCGGTCGGGTGGATGCCGATCGTGGCGTCGAACTGCGCCTTGGTCGCCCCAAGCTTCACGGCGATGGCGATGCCCTGCAGGATCTCGCCTGCTTCCGGGCCGACCATGTGCGCGCCCAGCACACGCTGGGTCGCGGCATCCACGACCAGCTTCATGAACGTCTTGTCCGTGCGCTCGCCAAGGGTGTATTTCAGGGCGCGAAACGTCGAACGATAGATCTCGATTGCCCCGAAGCGTTCGCGTGCCGACTCTTCCGAAAGGCCCACGGTTGCGACGTTGGGATCGGCGAATACCGCAGTCGGCACGTTCTCATGGTCGATCGGCGTCGGCTCGCCGCCAAAGAGCGTCTTCGCGAGCCACATCCCTTCCGCGGTTGCGACCGGCGTCAGGTTCAGGCGATCGGTCACGTCGCCGATGGCGAAAATCGACTCGACCGAGCTGCGCGAGTGCGCATCGACCAGCACCGCGCCATCCTCGTTCAGCCGCACGCCGACCCGCTCCAGGGCGAGTCCTTCGGTATTCGGCTTGCGGCCGGTGGCGAACATCACCAGATCGAACGGCTCGCGCGTGCCGTCGGCGAACTCCACGCTCCGGTCCGGCTGCACGCGGATCGGGGTGGCGTGCAGCCGAACGCGAACTCCTTTGCGTGACATCTCTTCGCCGAGGTGCGCTCCAAGCTCGGCATCGAAGCCGCGCAACAGATGCGCGCCGCGGTAGGCCAGGGTGGTTTGAACGCCCAGGCCGTTGAAGATGGAAGCGAACTCGACCGCGATGTATCCGCCGCCGACGACCAGCGCGCGCTTTGGCAGCCGCTCGAGGAAAAACGCCTCGTTCGAAGTGATCGCGTGCTCGCGCCCGGCGATCGCCGGCAGGTAGGGCCATCCACCGGTCGCGACGAGAATGTACCGCGCGGTGTAGGCGTTCCCTTCCACTTCCACCGTGTGCGCGTCTCGCACGACGGCGCGTCCGCGATGGATGGCGACGCCGGCACCGGAAAGCAATCGCTCGTAGACGCCGTTCAGCCGGGCGATTTCGCGATCCTTGTTGGCCAGAAGCGTCGGCCAGTCGAAGCGCGGCTCGCCGATCGACCAGCCGAAGCTCTTTGCCACCTCGAAGTCCTCGCGGTAGTGGGCGGCGTAGGAAAAGAGCTTCTTCGGGATGCAGCCGACGTTGACGCACGTGCCGCCGAAGCGGCTCGATTCCGCGATGGCCACGCGCGCTCCGAGGCCCGCGGACATGCGGCTCGCGCGCACGCCGCCGGAGCCGCCGCCGATCGTGAAGAGGTCGAAGTCGTACTTCATCTCAGAGGAGCGAGTAGCGGCCTTCGCTCGCTCGCACTGCGCCTTCGGCGGTGAGCTTCTGCAGGTGTGCGGTCAGCGAGCGCGCCGCCACCGGGTGGATGCGCGGGTGCACGTCGTCATAGACCACCGGCAGCAGCTCCTCCAGCGTCGGCGAGCCGAGGCGGCCGAGGGCGGTGGTGATCTTCGCCTCGCGCGCCAGGCGATGCGCAATCAGCCGCTTCACTTCCTTCTGCGGCGCGCCGATCAGATAGCCGTGGCCCGGGGCGAGGATCGCCACGTCCTCGCCGAGCAGCATCTCGAGCGATGCAAGATACGCCTGCATGTTTCCGTCCGGCGGATTGATGACCACGGTGGAGCCCTGCATCACGTGGTCGCCGGTAAAGAGCATCTTCGTCGCTTCGAGCAGGTAGCAGACATGGTTCGATGCGTGCCCGGGCGTATGCAGCGCGCGCAATGCGAGCGATCCGAGCTCGAGCCGCTCGCCATGCTCGACGATCCGATCGGGGGCGAACGTGTGGTCCTGGTTGCCGTGCTCCGGACGCGGACGGCCGACCACGGTGGCGCCGGTGCGCGCCTTCAGGAGCGCCGCTCCCGGCGAATGATCGACGTGGGTGTGCGTGCACAGGATCCAGCGAATGCGTCCCTTTGCAGCGGCGAGGATGGCGTCGATGTGCGAATCGATGGCGGGGCCGGGATCGATCACCGCGACCTCGGTTTCGCCGACCAGGTAGGCGTTCGTTCCCGGCCCGGTCATCACGCCGGGGTTTGGCGCCGTGAGCCGCGCGACCAGGCGGTCGAGCCGCTTCGGCACGCCAGGCTGGATCACGAAGCACGTTTCTCCGGTTTCCTCCGGATCGCACCAGTGGATCTCGAAGTACTGCGGATCGGAGCGGCGGAAGAGCCGCTTCGATCCTTCGTGGTCGAGCGCCCATACCGCAGCGTTCACTTCGATGTCGCCCAGACCTCTTGCATGTTCGAGCGCCGCCGACGCGCTGGTGAATTTCGCCAGGTCGGCGAGCGAAGTGCGCGTCGGAAAGATGATCTCGATCTCGTTCCGCTCGTGCCGCTCGAGCGCTTCGCGCGGGCTGACCCAGAAGCTATGCACCGTCTCGGTATCGTCGTGCGCGCCGGCCTGGCCGTGCGGTGCCTTGGCGACGAAGAAGCGCGTGTTGAAGCGGCGCGGGCGGCCGGCGGCAGTGATCCAGTGGCTGAAGTACGCGATCTCGCTTGCCGGGACGTACAGGTCTTCCTGCTCGAGTAGCTCGGCAAAGGCGCGCTTGCCTGCGTTCAGCGGCTCGCGCCAATGCTCGAGCGCCTGCACCCGCCCGGGTGCGACCGCGCGGCCAGCGTTGTCTACTGCGATCAGGATGCCGGATTCCTCGAAGCATTCGCGCGCGGCGGCGATCCAGTAGGCGAGGCCGCCGGAGCCGAGCCCGAGCTTCTCGCTCGCCTGTGCGTCGGTGAGCCCGAGCACGCGCCGGGCCGCGCGCGGATCGTGGTCGGATGCATCGATCGCGCCGCCCGGAAACACGTACGCGCCGGGCAGGAACACCGCGCCGCGCGTGCGCTGAAGCATGAAGACTTCCGGGCCGCCGGCAGCATCGCGCAGCAGCAGAATCGTCGCCGCCGCGCGCGGCTCGGTTCGGTCCGGCGGAGCGCTAGGGCTCATGCGCTGCGGCCGGCGCGGTCCTTGTCGTTCTGCGCCTTGATCTTCGCGCGCAGGCGCTCCCAGTCCGCATCCCCGAGCTTGTCGAGCGTGGTGAAGTAGCCACCCGCGCCGGTGGCGAGATATCCGGCACCGTCGATCGCGATGGTCTCTCCGGTCAGCCACTCGCAGCCGTCGGCCATCAGGAACGTGGCGAGGTTCTGCAGCTCGTGCATCTTGCCGATGCGCCGCATCGGGTTGAGGCTGGTGCGGTCCTCGAAGCTGCCGTCTGGCGACAGGCGCTTCGCCGCGCCTTCGGTGGGAAACGGACCCGGCGCGATCGCGTTCAGGCGGATGCCGTACCGGCCCCATTCCACCGCGAGCGATTTCGTCATCACGTGCAGCCCGGCTTTCGACATCGCCGATGGCACGACATAGGGTGAGCCGGTGTGCACCCAGGTGACGACGATCGTAAGGACCGAGCCCGGATGGCCGCCGGCGATCCAGCGCTTGCCGACCGCGTGCGTCATGTAGAACGTGCCGTGAAAGACGATGTTCGCGATCGCGTTGAAGCCGTTCGGCGTCAGGTCCTTCGTCGGGCTGATGAAGTTTCCGGCGGCGTTGTTGACGAGCCCGGTGAGCGGGCCCGCTTCGTCCCAGATCCGCTGCACCATCGCATCGACGGCCTGCGCGTCCCGGATGTCGACCGCGTGCGTGCGCACGCTGCCACCGTGCTTTGCGGTGAGTTCCTTCGCCGTGTCCTCCAGCACGCCGCCGCGCCGGCCGCAAATCCACAGGTCGGCGCCAAGCGAAAGGTAGTGCGCGGCGATCTCTTTCCCCAGACCGGTGCCGCCGCCGGTAATGAGGATGCGTTTACCCTTGAGCAGGCCTTCCTTGAACATGCGGGGCGCTCCGAATGGAGGAGCGCCTATTGTAAAGGGCGGTTTACGCCGGGTAGGCGAGCGCCTCTTCGATCCCGGGCATCAGCGGCCGAAGCAAGGGGGCGCTGCAGGGCGCGATTTCGCGTGCGACTTGGAGCACGCCGGGTTCTGCAGCGGGCGTAATGTCAAAGCCGCAGGCGGCGGCGAGGTTCAGCATCGCATGGTTGTTCTCGAGCACGTCGCCGTGCAGGCGTCGCACGCCCCGCGCTGCCGCGACCTCGATCAGCCGCTCGAGCAGCCGGCGGGCGAGCCCTTGCCGTTGCCAGGCATCGGCCACCGCGACTGCGAAATCGGCATCACGCGGCTGCTCACGACGAACGACGTAGCGCGCGGCCGCCACCTCGGTTTCGACGTCGCCGTCGAACGATTCGGCGATCAATGCGAGGTGGCGCTGGTAGTCGACATGCGTTGCCGCGTGCAGCATCCGCGAGTCCAGCTCGCGAATGGCGGTATGGAAGCGAAAGTAGCGCGAGCGGGGCGACAGGCTGCGCACGAACGATTGCACGATTGGCTCGTCCTGCGGGTGGATCGGGCGCACCAGCACGCTGCGGCCGTCCTTCAGACGCAGCGTCTCTACGAGCTCGAACGGATAGCGCGCCGGGTTCATGATTGCCGCCTTTAGCAGGCAGGGCAGGGCTCGACGCGCTCGACCCGTGCGCGGGCGGCCCTGCGGCTATCGCCGAGCAAGGCCTGCGCGGCCTGCTCGAGGAAGCGTTTCATCACCTGCGCGCGCTCGCGCTGCGCTGCGGCTTTCATCTCGCTGCGCAATTGCGCATCGTTGAAGTAGCGTTCGGCAGTCAGGTTTTCCATGATGCTTCTCCTTTGCTAATGGATGCTTACCGCTGCCGGCCCGGAAAGCGGATGCAGAATCGCGAGCCCGGGGTGGCGCAGCCGGTAGCATTGGCCTTCCTCGAGCACGATGTCCTTCGGCTGGTGGTCCTCGGTGATCCAGACGGCGCCTTCCAGGGCGCATACCGTGCTGCCGATGCCGTCCTGCAGCTTCAGGACCTGTCCGCGCTCGAGCCGCACATCGCCTGCTTTCATCTCCAGTTTCATGCTGGTCTCCTTTTCTTTGGCATGCGAATGGTGCATGCTTGCGGCGCCGGTCTCAAACGGTAAATATTCAGGAGGTGCATGCAAAACAGGAATGTGAAGACCGTGCCGCGGCTACCGTCGCTCGACCTGCTGAAGGGCTTCGAGGCAGCCGCCCGGCTGCTCTCGTTCACGAAGGCGGCGGACGAGCTGCATCTAACGCAATCCGCGGTGAGCCGCCAGATCCAGGACCTCGAGCAGCAACTCGGCGTGCCGCTCTTTCAGCGGCGGCATCGTTCGCTCGTGCTGACGGAAGCCGGACAGCAGCTCTTCTCCGCCGCCGCGCAGGTGCTCTCGACGATGCGCGCGGTGACGGATCGCCTGCGCGCGCAGACCGGGCGGCGCGTGCTTTCGGTGACGACGATGACGTCGTTCGCGGCGCTATGGCTCGTGCCGCGCCTGACCGGCTTCGCGCGCGAGCATCCCGGCATCGATGTGCGCATCGCCACCGACCCGCGCATGTCGGATCTGGAGCGCGAAGGACTGGATGTCGGGATCCGTTACTGCACGGCGGAAAGCGCCGGCCGCGGCGCGATTCGCCTCTTCGGCGAACAGGTGTTCCCGGTGTGCAGCCCGAAGCTGGCGGCCGATCCGAAGCGACCGCTCGGCGAGCCTGCGGATCTGCGCCGCCACATCCTGCTGCAGTACGACGATCCGGAAGGGTTCGCACCCTGGCTCAACTGGAAGAGCTGGCTCGAGCTGGTCGGTGTGCCGGATTTGCGTCCGGCGGGCAGCGTGCTGCTCTCGGGCTATGAGCAGATCATTCCGGCGGCAATTGCGGGACAGGGCGTCGCGCTGGGCCGCAGCCCGCTGGTGCGGGAGCCGCTCGCCGCCGGCACGTTGGTGGCGCCGTTCTCGCGCATGGGCGAATCGTCGCGCGCATATTTCGTCGTGGTGTCGCAAAACGCGGCCGGCCGCGAAGAGGTGGCGAACTTCCTGCGCTGGCTGCGCGCGGAGGCCGCGCGCGAGGACAGTGTGCCTGCGATCAGCCGCGAGCGGCGGCCGGCGCCGAAGCGCGCGCGATCCTGACCATCGCTTCGACGCTGCGATCGACGTCCGCGTCGGTCGTGGACCAGCAGGAAACGCTGATGCGCATCGCCGTGCGCCCCTGCCACACCGTGATTCCCGCCCAGCAGGTGCCGTCTGCCTGCACGGCATCGATGACGCGCGCGGTCTGCCGCGCGTCGCCGAACGCAACCAGCACCTGGTTCAGCACGACGTCGTTCAGGATCTCGAATCCGGCCGCCGCCAGGCGGTCGGCGAAGTGGCGCGCCAGCGCGCAATTGCGCTCGATCATCTCGGCGACCCCGGCGCGTCCGAGTGCGTGCAGCGCGCTCCAGATTTCGACTCCGCGCGCGCGGCGCGAAAGCTCGGGCGTGAAATCGGACGGATTGCGCCCTTCCGATTGCGTCGGCAGGTACTCGGCCGTGATCGCCATCGCCGCCTGCAGCGCGTGAGCGTCGCGCACGAACGCAAGGCCCGAGTCGTACGGCACGTTGAGCCACTTGTGCGCATCGGTCGCCCAGGAGTCGGCGGCTTCGATCCCCGCCACGAGCGCGGCGCGCGCCGGCGCAGCCGCGGCCCAAAGGCCGAACGCGCCGTCGACGTGCACCCAGGCGCCGGCGGGCTTCGCGCGCCGGCAGATTTCAGCGACTGGATCGCAGGCTCCGGTGTTCACATTGCCGGCCTGCGTGCAGAGGATGGTCGGTCCGTGCAACTCGGGCAGTTGGTCGGGAAGGATGCGGCCCTGGCGATCCACCTTCGCCTTGAGCACCCGATTTCGTCCCAAGCCGAGGACGCCGAGCGACTTCATCACCGAAGGGTGATTCTCTTCGCTGACGATGACGGTGACCTCGGGCGCGCCGAACAATCCGCGCGCTTCGACATCCCATCCGGCGCGTGCGAGCACTGCGTGGCGCGCAGCGGCGAGCGCGCACAGGTTCGCGACGGTTGCGCCGGTGACGAAGGCGCCGCCGCATTCGCGCGGCAGGCGCAGAAGCTCGAGCAGCCAGCGCAGCGCCACCTGCTCGATGTGTGCGGTGCCCGGAGTGACGCGATAGAGGCCGGTGTTCTGGTCCCAGGCTCCGGCGAGCCAGTTCGCGGCGAGCGTGACCGGCAGCGAGCCGCCGATCACGAAGCCGAAGAAGCGCGGGCCGGCCATCGCCATCGTCGCCGGCGTGCCCACTTCGTCGAGCAGGCGCAGCGTCGCCTCGTCTCCCGCGCCGCGCTCGGGCAGCGGGATGTCGAATGCCTTCAGTGCGGCGACCGCTTCAGGACGAGGCGCAACCGGGCGCGAATCCAGACTTTCAAGATAGCGAAGCGAGCGCTCGGCAGCTTCGCCGAGGAGTTTGCGCATGTCGACGTCCTAGTGCGCGGGCCGCAGCACCGCGGACGAGTTGCTCCGCTTGACGCCGGCTTTCTGCATCGCCTTCCACGCCGCATCCAGCGAGCCGGCATTGTCGATCGCGCGGCAGGCGTCTTCGAGCACCACCGCATCGAGGCCAAACTTGCGCGCATCGAGCGCGGTCCAGGCGACGCAGAAATCGGTCGCGAGGCCGACGCAGTACGCACGCTTTACGCCACGGGATTTGAGGTAGCCGTCGAGCCCGGTCTTCGTCTCGCGGTCTGCCTCCAGGAACCCCGAATAGCTGTCGACTTTCGGGTGGAATCCCTTGCGGATCACGAGCTGCGCATGCGGGATATCGAGACCCTCGTGCAGCGCCGCGCCGTGCGTTCCCTGCACGCAGTGGTCCGGCCACATCACCTGCTCGCCGTAGCGCAGCCGCTTCGTCTCGAACGGCTTCTTGCCGGGATGGCTGGAAGCGAACGAAACGTGTCCGGGCGGATGCCAGTCCTGCGTGATCACCACGTTTTGGAACCTGCGCGCGAGCTGGTTGACGAGCGGCACGATCTCGTCGCCACGCTTCACTGCCAGCGCGCCGCCGGGGCAGAAGTCGTTCTGCACGTCGACGACAAGGAGGCAATCGGTCGGCTTCGGCATGGTGCTAGAGGGTAAGGACGATCTTGCCGACGTGCGTCGAGGTTTCCATCAGAGCGTGCGCTTCGCTCGCCTTCTCGAGCGGGAAGGTCTTGTAGATCACTGGCTTGATCCCGCCGGATTCGATCAGCGGCCAGATGCGCTCGCGCAGGCTTTTCGCGATCGCGCCTTTGAATTCGATCGGCCGCGGCCGCAGCATCGAGCCGGAGATCCGCAGGCGCTTGCGCATCACTTCCATGATGTCCATCTCGGTCTTCATTCCGCGCAGGAAGGCGATGAAGACGAGCCGGCCTTCCTCCGCCAGGCACTGCAGCTCCTTCGGCACGTAGTCGCCGCCGACCATGTCGAGAATCACGTCGACGCCCTTGCCGCCAGTCGCGGCCTTCACTTCCTCGGCGAAATCCTGCGTGCGGTAGTTGATCGCCTTTTCGGCGCCGAGCTTTACGCAGGCGGCGCACTTTTCGTCGCTGCCGGCGGTCGCGAAGACGCGGTTGCCCATCGCCACGGCCATCTGGATCGCAGTAACACCGATGCCGCTCGAGCCGCCCTGCACCAGCAGGCTTTCTCCCGGCTTCAGAGCGCCGCGGTCGTATACGTTCGACCAGACGGTGAAGAACGTCTCGGGAAGCGACGCAGCTTCGGCGAGCGAAAGACCTTTCGGCACCGGCAACGCCTGCACCTCAGGCGTGACGCAATATTCCGCATAGCCACCGCCGTGCACTAGCGCGCAGACCTTGTCGCCGATCTTCCACATCTTCACCGCCGACCCGCAGGCAACGACTTCGCCGGCGACCTCGAGCCCGGGAAGATCGGAAGCATCGGGCGGCACGGGATAGCGGCCCTGACGCTGCATGATGTCCGGGCGATTCACGCCGGCTGCGGCGACCTTGATCAGGATTTCGTTCGGCTTGGGCGATGGCGCCGGACGCTCGGTTGGCGTGAGTACTTCCGGGCCGCCGGGCTTCGCGATCTCGATCGCACGCATTCGTTCGGGTAGCTTCATAAAAGGCCGTTCACGGGAAAGACGAAGATCATAGCGCGTCCTCTCTTATTCTCGTCGCTGCCCAGCGCAGATCGACATTGCCGCCGGAAAGCACGACGCCTACGCGCAAACCCTTTGCGTCGATCCGCTTCTCCAGCAGCGCCGCCGCGGCGAGCGTGCCGGTCGGCTCGACCACGATTTTCATGCGCTCCCACAGGAAAAACATCCAGCGCAGAAGTTCCTCATCGGTCACCGTCAGCATGTCGTCGACGTAGCGCATCAGCATCGCGAACGTGATGCGCCCGAGCGAAGTGGTGCGTGCGCCGTCGGCGATCGTCTGCGGCAACGGGATGGTTTGCATCGTCTTCGTGCGAAACGAGCGCGTTGCATCGTCGCCGGCGGCGGGCTCGACGCCGATCACGCGGCAGGAGGGAGCGAGATGCTTGGCGGCGACCGCGCAACCCGACAGCAGTCCGCCGCCGCCGCACGGCACGAGCAGGACATCCAGCGGCCCGGCGTCCTCGATCAACTCCTTCGCCGCCGTTCCCTGGCCGGCGATCACGTGCGGATGATCGAACGGCGGGATCAGCGTGAGTCCTCGGTCGGTTGCCAGGCGCGTGGCAAGCGCTTCGCGCGACTCGTTAGCGTCGTCGTAGAGAATGATCTCGGCGCCGTAGCCTCGGGTCGCCTCCAGCTTCACGCGCGGCGCGCCCTTCGGCATGACGATGGTCGCCGGAATGCCGAGCAGACGGGCGGACAACGCAACGGCCTGCGCATGGTTGCCCGATGAAAACGCAATCACGCCGCGGCGCTTTGCCTCCGGGGACAGTTGCAAGAGCGCGTTATAGCCGCCTCGAAACTTGAACGCGCCCATGCGCTGCAGGTTCTCGCACTTGAAATGCACGCTGGCGCCGGTCATCGAGTCGATGGTTGCCGAGGTGAGAACCGGCGTGCGCCGCGCCTGCGCGCGAATGCGCTCGTGCGCTGCCGCGACATCGTCGAAGGAGACGAGCGCCGGTCCGGTGTCTGCGGGATTCATGCCTTCCTCCAATGATCGAGTGCTGCTCGGGCGACGTCTTCGCCCCATTCCTGCAGGAAATGCCCGCCTTCGGCATGCACGTACGGCTCGGGGCAGTTGCGGATCAGCTTGCGGAGTCCCTGCATGACCGGCGGACCGAGCACCGGGTCCTTGGCGCCGATCGCCATGAACGCTTCGCCGCGCCAATCGTTCTGCCACCAAGCACGCGCCTTGCGTGAAATTGCTGCACCCGGGGCGTCCACGCCATCCGGAACGAGGCTCGGGAAGCGCCGCACGCCCGCCTTGTGCCGCGCGTCTGGAAACGGTGCTTCATAGGCCTGCGCCTCCGCGTCGCTCAAATGCGGGCAGGCGCGCTGAAGGAGCTTGGCGCAATCCATATCGGGCGTCTTTGCCACGTACGCGCGCCACGCTTTGAAGCCGTCGGTAAGCGGGTGGTCGCCGGTGCCGAGCCCCGTATTCATCACGAGGAGCTTCTCGTAGCGCTCTGGGGATTCCATCGGCAGCGTGAGCCCGAGCAGCCCGCCCCAGTCCTGCACCGCGACCGTGATCCGGCGCAGGTCCATGCGCTCAACGAAATCGAGCAGGAACTGCCGGTGCATGTCGAATGTATAGAACGCATCGTCGATCGGCTTGTCCGAGCGTCCGAAGCCGAGGAAGTCCGGCGCGACGATGCGATGGCCCGCAGCAAGGAACGGCGGGATCATGCGCCGGTACAAATAGCTCCACGTCGGCTCGCCGTGCAGCGCAAGGAACACTGGCGCATCGCGAGAGCCTTCGTCGAGATAGTGCACGCGCATGCCGCGCCATTCCAGGTAATGCGGCGCCCAGGGAAAGCTGGGCAGGTTCGAGAAACGCTCGTCCGCGGTGCGCAGGATCTCCATTTTCGGATTGTAGAATGGCTTTCATGGACTACTCCCGCTACAAGGAACTCAAGGTCCGGCAGATCGAGCCGGGAATTCTCGAGCTGGTGATGGGCGAGGAGGGCGCGAAGCTTTCCACTGCGACTGCCGGCATGCACAAGGAACTGGCCGAGATCTGGCTCGACATCGATCGCGATCCCGAGACGAGGGTGGCGATCCTGCGCGGCGCCGGCCGCGGCTTCTCCGGTGGCGGCGACCTCGGCATGGTGGAAGAAATCACGCGCAGCTTCGAAGCGCGCGTTCGTGTGTGGCGGGAAGCGCGCGACATCGTCTACAACGTGATCAACTGCTCGAAGATGATCGTCTCGGCAATGCACGGGCCGGCGGTCGGCGCAGGACTCGTGTGTGGGCTGCTCGCCGACGTCTCGATCGCAGCGAAGAACGCGCGCATCATCGACGGGCACACGCGCCTGGGCGTGGCGGCCGGTGATCATGCAGCGATCGTCTGGCCGCTTCTTTGCGGCATGGCGAAGGCGAAGTACTACCTGCTGCTCTGCGAGC